>NZ_JADMOU010000044.1:0-36528 GCF_015558905.1 Bacteroides sp. D55t1_190419_B8 | reverse complement strand
ACATTTGGATAAAGTAACAAAAAGCCCCGTTAAACCCTCTGAAAATTCAGAGGGTTGTTTTTTGCCGTTATTTTTAGTTGATGAAACGGCAAATACTTATCTTCGCACCAACAACAGTTGCAGGACAATAACATACGAATTTCATGGGAGTAAAGAAAGCAATATTGGAAAAGTGGGTAGTGGCGCAGAAGAAGCACCATTTATCAGACAAGCACGTGCAAATGGCAAGGGAACTCGGCTTGAATCCCGATAAGTTGGGTAAGATAGACAACCATAAGCAGGAAACATGGAAAGCCCCGCTGCCCCAATTCATTGAAAAACTCTACTCCAAACGCTTCAAGAGGGAATCTCCCGAATCCGTAAAGCCATTAGCGCAGATTATGGCAGAGCAGGAGAAGAAGAAAATGGAGCAGAAGAAAGCCAAAGACGAACGTAGATAACTCCATGATGAAGCAGCCAAGAATCCTACAGTGGATGAACCCAGCCCTTCAAATCCACTTTCCCTATCAGCCAAATACTTGTATGCTTGGAACAAGAACTGAAAATAACATTTGGCACATTCCTTTCTATCCACCCCCAGTTCATTGCTTAGATACTCCATTGTCCTTTCCACCCCTTCGATATAAGTTTGCAGAAAATCCCGCAATAAAATACACGAACTTGTTTTCCACTTTGTGTGGTTCAAAGATATAGGTATTTACAACCGCCTTGAAGAGTCCCTGCTTATCCTTCGTATGATGAGATGCCCCGGCACAATCCGATAGCTTTCTCCAGTTTTACCCCCGTCACCTTCTTGTAATTGTCCTGCAAGAACAGCCGGAACGCATTTTTATATATTTCAGCCTTATTCGTTTTCATACTAGCGTAGCATATATTTATCTTTGGTTTCCACGAAGATAATATATTTCTTCCGAACAGCCATATCTCCACTCGCAAAACCTCACAGACACCCCCTTTTTACGACAAGTGATAGGGCAGGTACAGGAGGACATGTCAAAACTGACACCTCCCCGTTTATAGTACTAACAACAGCTCATTTTTAGAAATGGATGAGATGCTATAATTCAGACATTTCACTTTCCTGAAAAGCAAATAGTTTTAGCAGTTTATCTACCATTGTATTATTACGAGCAATAATAGCATTTTCTGTCCATTCCTTTATTTCAGCAAGATTAGTAGTACTTCCGTTATATTCGAACCCTATCTTGTTGAGAGATAAACCATTTTTATACCCTATATTTATTTTGTAGCCTAAGAATTTTTTGTCCTGATGCAAATCTTGTTTGACAATAAAATCGGCATTAGATAATTGCGAATTATATCCGCTCAAAGTTAAGTTACCTAAACAATGTACTAAACGAGATTGTATATCATAGGCTTTTTCTTTGTCGCCACCTGCAATCATATCTATCCAATGAGATGGAATTGTACTCCCTTGTGGAAATATATGCTCCACAGTCCAAACTAACAAGCCCTTATCATTTCTCGCCCACAAATCAGGTTTATATTCGCGCGAATGACTTATTTCGTCTAACTTAGTTAGGACATATCTCGCCATTCCAGAGTTATAAAAGAATAAATTCTTTTCTAATCCTTGTTTTAACAAATTAATATCGGAAGGTTTACCTTTCCCTGTTAATAAGAAATTGATAATTGTATTACTATCAAGTTTGCCTGATTCATCAATAATTTTTTGGCAATTTTCGATAACCTCTATATTTATGGCATCTAAATCTCTTGTATTCGGGAAATCTGTAATATTTCTGCGTACATAATATTTAATGAGAAAAGATAGAAGTTCTTCCAATGTCTTTTCTTTATCGGAATAACAGTCATCTTCTAAACTGTATAAGTACAATAGCAATAAATAGGATGGTGTTGAACCAATTCGTTTTAAATCGATGAGGGCTTTTGTTTGGGTCTCATCGTTGTCGTGATTTTCTGGCTGAACGAAATAATAATATGTTTGAGCTTTTTGTATTAAATCATCAAACAACTTTCTTGCATCTTTTTTAATAAAATGCTCATAGATCTTAATCAGATTGCTTTTAGTAGCTCTGTTATACCTATCAATTTTTATCTGCGGTAATACTTTAAACGCATTATAGTAATGCCTTAAAAAACGCTCTTGGTCTTGGTATTCTGGAAGATATCTCAAAAGCTCTTGCCATTCTTCATAAGCATCATCAATATCTGTTTTATGATTCTTTTCTAAGGTTGCCAGCATTTTATTTTTTATGATGTCCATACCTGACAAGGGCACTCCACGATTATTTAAAGATTCGAATAATGTAAATGCATCAGAAGAAGAAGAAACCGAAATATGAATAAATTTCAAACTATTTATCTTATGTAATAACTCTGTTAAACCTTCGTATGTAGTAGGAATATGTTCTTTATAGTAAATGTATGCCTTGTATATTCTTCGAACGCCACAAAATTTGGATGTATAATTTCCTTTAATCAGAGCTAATTCAGCAAGTATTTGCAAGTAGTCTTTGAAATTATCTTTTTGAGAGGATGGCTGAACTCTTAGAAAACAATATTTTTCTTTTTCTTTGAAATAACCATTTTCCGTTTTATTTACCTTGCTTTTTTTATAAATTAGTTGTTTGCGAATGTTACTCAGGGTAAGTTTAAATTCTTCAATTTCTTCTTCGTCATCGTCTTCTTCGAGGTCTATTTCCATTCCTATAAAGGCCGAATAAATTGCCATTAAAAGCAAAGAAATGGTAGTTAAACGTTGTTGCCCATCAACCAATTCATATATGCGTGATTCACCAGGACCTAATTCATTATTATCATCGATACAAATAATGCTACCCATGAAATAACCGGGGTCATTTTCATTAATATCCGTAAGTAATTGTTCCCATTCTGTTCTTCCCCAAGTATATTCTCTTTGATATTTGGGTACATGGTAATGTTCCAAATTACCTTGAGTTTGCAAAATGTTTGCTAATGACAGGTCAGTTGCATTCATATAATTTGTTTTTAATTATTCTTCGACAAGGGGTGTTGCCGTGCAAGTAATAGAATTGTACACAAAATCTTCCTTTTGTATGCCACCATAAATATTGTCCTCTTCTAACCATACTTGACGAACATTCTCAAAAACACTTCTATCAAGAGGAAATTTTGCATTGGGGTTATGAAAAATAGTTAGACTCTCCCCCCATTCCTCAGTCTCTTTGCCCTTTTCTATGTTGTAAGTAAATTCAAGAGCAAGTGAATCCGGGGCTGGATTATATTTTAATCCTGAACGTATGATTATTAATTCTTCTTCACTCAATCCTTGTTGATACCCTGTTCTGTTAAACTTATGTAAGTCGGCATTATTTGTGAAGATCACTGCGCTTATGTTTTCTGTATTCTCTTGGGAAAAGAAATTAGCAGGAATCTTTTTATCTCGAAAAGTATGTTCACTTATGACCTCTTTTCTTACAAGTTTTAATCCACTGTTCATTACCTGCGTAACTAAACGAAAACCATATAGGTATTCTATAATTTTAGCATCTGGTAGAAATTTAGAAATGTAGTTATGAGAAGGTGTGATAGCGAAAATCAAAGGCTTATCTTTTACCCAATCCAGTTCCCAATATTTTTTTTTGAGTTTTGAATAAAGGACACTTCCCATTCTCATTACGTAATAATCTATCAAATCTTTCTGAACGGACAAATTATTTTTCTTGATAGATTCATCTATAAACTCTTTTGTGAATTCATCATCTTTTTCAGAAGAAAGACTTGCTTCTACAAATAATTCATTGCCATCTTTCTGCAAATGGAAATCAGGACGATTATGGTCATCTAAAATATCAAACCCATGCTCTGTAAAGAGGTTAAATAAATATAACTCCCATAATCTGGCATTAAATCCTTCAGTTTGAAACTGTTCTATAAAATTTCCATCTTTATCTTCAAAGGATGTCGCTATGTTTTCAACTAATACCTTAGCAGGTGCAAAAAGTTTGCTTTCCGACAATAATTTAAACTCGTTTGATAGCTTTCCTTCCTCCACAATTATTTTAAAAATATCTTCCATATTACTCCAACTTTACTTTTGGCAACCCCTTCACAATTTCTACCGTTTGCACACTCACATTTATGACACTTAATAGCAAATCCAAAATATAACGTGGATTCCCAACTTCGGCAGACCAATCGTTAGGGTCGTTTTTAATGCCACTCTTTTTATCACCATTTTTTACCCGATAACATTCCATAATCCATTCAATAGCGCTTTTGCCATTGATTACGTATTCGTATGCTTCAGCAGGAATATGTTCAATGGTTATTTGACTATTGTAGAGAATGGTATCTTTTTGATCTTTCTTTGGGAAACGCATCTTTTCGACACGGTAGTTTATATCATTCACTTTACCCGTCTGCATGGCTTTTTCCAACTCCTTTTGTGGAATGGTATTATACATAACCAACACTCCAGGCAAAGCAGGTACATTTTCGTAATTCAAATGCAACTCAGCCAGTTTACGACCCGCTTTACTGAACGCCCAAAAGTCTCGCACATCATCCACTAAGGGAAGTCGGGGTAACATCTTCTTTAAATCGGCAGCAAAGGTTTCACGATATTCAGGACTATGTAAGAAACCATAGACATAGTAGAAAATATCTTCTTTCGCCACATTCTTCCCATATTGCTTTTTAACCCGTTCCAAAATAAAGTCACTGACTCCATCTCGACGAATGTAATTACCCTTACTATTATCATCAAATAAAGAAAGAGTTTGCTTTTTTCGTTCTTCATAATAGTAGAGAGGAAAGCATTGCCCTTTTTCAATAGAATCAAGATTTGTTATCGAACTTGAAATTAACAACGAAAAAGGCTTACTGGCCCCTGCTCCAGTGACATTTATTACCAAATTTTCCAATTCTGGGTTTGGAAAGAGTTGAGAACTTAATCCTGGACTTTCGATAAAAGGTTTGTCAAAATATAAATTCTCTTTTGTAAACGGACGGTACAAACCCACTCTCATCTCACTTTTTTTGAAATCATGTTGATTACCTTTTTCAACATCTTTTCGTAAAGCACGCGTCCAACTGATTTGTGTTTCGTCAGTATCAATAAATTCTTCTACATTCAACTTGGAATTTTTCTGCTTTGCTAAAGCAAAGGCTTTTTGTTGCATATTATAAAATGCTATCATCCGTTGCATATTACTTGTAACAACGCTTTTAGAAAAATTATATACCCAAGCATCCCTATTAGTTGACACTCCGATAACATTTGTGTTGAAAAACGTTTGTGTACTCAAATCAAATTTCTTTTCCGGTTCCAATGGAATAAAACTATTGAAAGCATCGTTACGCAAACGAATCCAATCGCCATGTTGATTGGGCTGCAACGTTTTCCATGTAAGTTTATCAACAGATTGGAACTTCTTTATTATAGCCAATTTATCTTCACGACTTAAATAATCCCCAATGTCGTGATAGTAAATAGTTGCCTTTTTAGTTCTATGTTCAGGGTTCTTTACCAATAAAGTAATGGCAATAGGTGTACGCGAACCTGAACCAAATATCTTCCCACCTTCTTTGCGGCTAAGTTCTCCACTTGTACGCTGATTCCCTCTTAAATCAAACACATAAATGGATGAAAATTCCTTTTCCAAACATTTACGGAACCCATCGGTACTATTTCCATCTAACCATGCACCATTTGAAACAAAGCAAATAATTCCACCATGCTTAGGGTCTAAGCGGTCAGCACTCCATCGGAATGCTTTTATATAAGCATCGTACAAGGATTTATTCAAACCTGCTGTTGATGCTGCTGCATAAGTCTTGGCAATCTTTTCATCCAATCTCGGATAACTTTGATTTTGAGCATTATCATTTGCCGACTTTTGTCCAATAGAATAAGGTGGATTCCCTATTATTACCCGTAAGGGTGCTTTCTGTTGCCGCTGTACTCGCTTGGAATTTTGCGGAAACATTTCGGAAAACATCTTAGCATTATCATCGGTTTCGCCTAACTGAAAAGTATCGGTTAAACAAATACCTTCAAATGGATGGTATTCTTCCATTCCCATTACATCGTGGTAAGCATTTTCGATATTTACCGCAGCAATGTAATAAGCCAACAATACTATTTCGTTGGCAAATAACTCATGTTGATACTTGCGGGTCAAATCATCCTTTCCAATCAATCCACTTTGCAGCAAACGGGTTATAAAAGTGCCTGTTCCCGTAAATGGGTCAAGAATATGGATATTTTCATCTCCGATATTTCTTCTGAACTCTTTTTTCAAAACATCATTTACAGAATGAATAATGAAATCGACCACTTCCACCGGTGTATAAACAATACCTAACCGTTCCACCATTTTAGGAAAAGCGGTTTTAAAGAATTTATCGTAGAGTTCGATAATAATACGCTGTTTTCCTTCTGCATTATCTATATCCGATGCCCGTTTCCGTACCGAATCATAGAATTTTTCCAGTGTTTCGGTATCTTTTTCAATAGCCTGCGATTCGAGTAAATCTAACATGCCTTGCATAGAAAGCGAAATGGGGTTATTCTTCACAAAAGAATACCCTTCAAACAAAGCTTCAAATACAGGTTGGGTAATGATATGCTGCGATAACATTTCAATAGCTTCCTGTTGCGTAATACTTGGGTTGATGTTCTTTTGTAATCCACATAGGAATTTTTCGAACGCTGCTTTGTGCTCACCCTTCTTTACCATGTTGGTAATGCGTTCGATTTGACGTTCGGCAATCTCGGCAACATTTTTCGCCCATTGTTCCCAATAACGACGGTCACCAACTTTTTGAACCATACGGGCGAAAACCACGTGTTGCAATTGTTCAAACTGAATGGCTAATTGTTGGCTTAAGTCTTTATTCGTTGAACTTCCTCCATCGAAAGGAATTGGATTACCCTCATCATCGAAAGTAAAATCAGGGCGGCCTACTAATATTTGAGAAGGACGTTTTTTATTAAGTTCAATTTTATTTACAGTAGCATTAAAACGGTCATCGTGCGCACGTAAAGCATTCAATACTGTCCAAACTACTTTATAACGTTCATTGCTATCTAATGCTTTATCAGCCTCAATGTCGGTTGGGACTACAACAGGAATAATAATGTAACCGTATTTTTTTCCGGCAGCATTACGCATTACCCGTCCTACGGATTGTACCACATCCACCTGTGAATTCCGGGCAGAAAGAAACATTACGGCATCAAGTGCCGGAACATCTACTCCTTCACTTAAACAACGAACATTCGTAAGCACACGACATTCACCGTCTTCGGGACTGGCTTTTAACCAACCCAATAATTCATCCCTTTGCGGGGCACTCATTGTACCATCAATATGCTTAGAACTTACCGATACCATTTTTCTCCGCTCTTCCTCCGGTAATGATTCTACATAAGCCGAAGTTGCGGTATTATATGTTTCAGTGATTCTTTTGGAAACCCGAATGCTTTGACAGAAGGCCACAGCTCGCTTCATAGGTTGGGGGTCGGTAGATTTTATGTTATCATTTTCGTCTCCCAACATTTTTTTTGAGAGCGCATTAATGCAGCCGATCAATTTAGAAGCATCATCCGCATTGATTTCGTTAGTGTCGTCGGCTATCATTTTTTGCACAGCAGGCGGCACATCCCTGTCATTTAATGTGAGAATAAGAACTTTATAATCTGCCAATAATCCTTTATCTACAGCTTCACCAAAGCCTATTCGGTAAAACTCTTCGCCATATAAAGCAACATCATCCATAGAGCATAAAAAAGCATCGGCTTGTGCTGCTTTGCTTTTCGTATCGTCACTGTATAAACGGGGTGTAGCCGTCATGTACAAGCGCTTTTTCGCTTTTATGAAATCATTCTTATGTACTTTAATGAAAGCGGATTCGTCTTCTCCGGCTAAAGAAACTCCTGTTGTACGATGGGCTTCATCACATATGATAAGATCAAATTCCGAGAAACCTTTTTTTATCAACTCTTTTTGAGCACGGGCAATTACATCAATGGATTGATAGGTAGAAAAGACTACTGTCATACCCGAATTGCCATTCGTTTTAATATGGTTGAATTGATGTAGAATTTCGGCTGTATTTGTCGATGCGGGTAACGCCAAATCAACGACGCTAAAATTATCGCTATCTTCGTTTTTCGTTTTCTTTCTTGATATTTCAGGGTCGGAACATATACAAATGGCATTAATCGGTTCTTGAGCATCAGCAGACCATTCACGTAAAGTTTGCCCAAGCAATGCAATAGATGGTACTAAAAAAAGAATCAGTCCTTTTCCATTCGTTTCATTTTCTGCAATACGAAGAGATGTAAATGTTTTCCCCGTGCCGCAGGCCATGATGAGTTTTCCTCTATCTTCATTTTTGAAATGCTTATTTGTCTCTTCCAATGCTTCTTTTTGATGGGGTTTAAGCACTTTCTTCGGATTGCGGGAAGCCTCGCCATGGATTCCCCTTTCAAGTTTTTCCCAATCTACAGGTGCGTGTTGTAAATCATATAAATTAAGACGTGTAACGGGGGGATTTTGATTTCTTATTGCTTCTTCGGCATTAGTTCCCCATTTGTTTGTAGTGGAAATCCAAAGGCGATGAGTAAAACGAGTTGTTTGAATGTCTTCATTTCTAAATTCTCTACTTGAGGTAGATAGAAAGGAATCAACAGCAGGTTTATCAATAATGCCACTTTCCTGATAGCATTTACATTGTATTGCCCAATAATCCCCTTCAACAGTTAGGGCAACTAAGTCAATTCCCATATCGCCTCCACCTAAATCATCTTTTCCATGAAATTCACTCCACAACCATACTTTCTTAAATTTATAGGCATACTGCGGGTCTGTAAGCAAATATGCTTGCATTAATCGTTCAAAACGCTCGCCTTTATCTTTTTCGGAATATGAATATTTCCTGTATTTTTCGAGAACCTTATTGAAGTCCATATTTTGATAAATTATCCTTGTTGCAATTGAGTTTATTTTTTTGTAGATATGAATAAATCCTTTATATCTACATTTAGAACCTTCGCAATTTCCACTAATGTTTCAAGTGAAGGCTGAGATTCGTTTGTACACCAACGAGAAACAGTTGCTTCATTCTTCCCTAAAGTCTCTGCAAGCCATTTTCCTGTACGTTTTTGTTCAACAAGGACAACCTTTAATCTATTAATTTGCTCCATTCGTTTGAATATTGATGTATTTTGCAAAGATATTGATTTTATGCTTTGCTGCAAAAAATAAGAAGAAAGATATCATAAAATAAAAGACGCATTTTTGTGGCTCCTACTGTTTCTATTCTTCCTACTTCGGTAACAGGTGGCACAGGTTAGGGTCGTTCTTAATACACTCCAATTCGTCGGCGACGATCTGCTTGGTTTCTGCCTTTATTCGGTCGTAATTCTCCTTAATCATTTCTTTCATGTGGTCAACGCCGTTTTCATCTACGAAATTGGAGATAACGAGTTTTTTTGTATGTTTTGGTTTCGACGGTCACCCGCTCATTATCAACAACAATTTCACAATGAAAAATTTTCTGCTCAATACATTCATCGAAGTTGTCAGCCACCGCACCGACAAATATTCCCTGCGTCAGATTGGAAATTTTCAACGGTGGTATCATATACCCCCAGCTTGTTCCAAATGTTAAAAAGTCAATCCTAACATGGTAGAATTGACTTTTTAACATTTGATTTTAGAGAATGAGCATCATTCTATTTCTTTGCCCCACAGTTCCTTGTCCGTCGGAGCATTCCTTACTTCATACCCGTTCCATATCAAACAAATGAGTAAGATTACCCCGTACCCGATCAACCATCCGGTCATGACGATGCCTCCCCGTTCTCCTTGCCCGAATCATTCTGAAACGAGAAGTTCAAATCATACCTTTGCCCGAAACTGTCATACACATACACGTCAATCTGTTGCTGGTCGGTACATTCCGAAGTATAGTACAGCCGGAACGTTTCTTTTTTCAGCGGGTAGAAATCATTGGGAACGAACACCGTCCCGTCATCCATGCGGAGACTGCCTTTCCCATCAGGTTGGAAGAAAGAAATATAAAACTCCGTTTCCTTATAGTCGCCCGACTTATGCAGTTGCAGGCGTATTTCCGCTGTTTCACCTTGTTTGATACGTTTCTGCACAGGCATGGTCGTCAGTGAGAAATCGTAGGCTTGCAGCACTTCGATTTTATCATCGCAGGAGGTAAAGAGCAATCCGGTCAATACCGCCGCCAGTATGGTTATAATTTTTAATTTCATGGTTGTACTAATTGATAATGAATTTTATTCCGGCTCCGAATGTGAAATGAAAGTGTCCGATGGAACTGCCCCACAGTGCCCGTTCCCGTGCATTTAGCAGCAATACCACTTTGTCCGATAGGTACGTTTCCAGTTCCAGCGTTACCGCCCCTCCATAGATAAATGAATCCGAATTACGAAGCGTCGCCCCATCCGGCAGCAGTTTGTCACCCCACCGGCTTGTTTCATATCCGGCAAGAGCCGAGCCGCCGATAGAAAGAAAGAAGGTCTTGGAAGCATCCGACAAAAATTTCAGATAGTAACCGCCTTCAGCGGTAAATTGCGCTTTGGGAATATTCCACTCCTTATACCCGTATTGCTTGCTCAGATACTCCGCCCCGAATGCCCAGCGGTTCCCGTTCTTGGTATAGGTCGAAAGCCCCACACCGACATAATAGTTAGTCGGTTTTTCGATGCCATCTACAAAACCTCCTTTGAACTCCACACCACGCATACCCGGCAGGTAGCGTTGGGCGTTTGCCTGCCCCGCAAGGGCAAGCAACGCTACAACCACAAATAGATACTTCTTCATCTTATTTCACTTTCAGTTCGTTAATCACCTTCGCACGCACAATATCCTCGTTCTCAATCACGAACGATTGGTGTCTGCCCCCGCTTTTCTCGTGAAGTTCCACAACCACCTGCTTGTCTTCGGGAATGGTGAACTTCTCCATCGTGAAGATGGTGCGCTCGTCTTTGTTGCCTGCTATGCGGGTGGCATAGTTGTAAGCACGTAGTGGAAAAATCACTTGTTCCTGAATAGCGGTACGCTTGGCGACCTTCTTATCCACAATCTTAAACGTGATGAAATCCACGTCAAACGGCACGTTGGACGAGTTCTTTATCTGTGTATGAAAATACAACAGCCCGTTGTGCGTGTACATGCCACGAAGCAAATACTGGATACCGAAAGACTTACTGCCGATATGCTTGATTTCTCGCTTGTTGTTTTTATGAATGGATTTCATAATCAGGTGTACCAGCTTCGGGGACTCACAGCCCAACTCTTGCAAGTACACGTCCAGCGCATTGTTCGGGCGGTTCACCGTACTGCCGTCATGAATGAAATCTTTCATCTCGATATTGAGCAACAGCGGCTCATCGGCATATTTCACATTAAAAGTGTAGAACGAGCCGCTTTCAGTAATCACCGAAAAATTGGTTTCCGTGCGGAAGTTTTTCACCGTAGCCTTGACACGGATCACGTTTTCCGCACCGTCCGCCTTTCCCGCTATCAGGTTGGGAGAACCCAAATCCACATAGCGCACTGCCGACGGGAAAATCACGTGTACCGTCTTGTCATACGTCACTTCCAGACCATACGGCGGTATCATACGGTCAAAGGTCAGTTTCTTGGTCAGCCCGTTATAATCGTCCCCCGACATTTCCTGCGGATAAGTATCAGCTTGGAAAGTTACGACTTCCGTTTCCGACTGTCCTGCATTTTGTGCGTTCGCACCCATTACACCCAGCGTCAGGGCAATAGCTAAAAATACTTTTTTCATTTTACTTTGGATTTTAGTGGTGGGGAACATTCCCCGTTGATTGATAAATAATTGGTTTTTATTGTTTCTTTTGGTACAGCATCAGGTTATATCCGGCTTTCAGATGCACCTTTATCGTGCGCATCTTTTTGGCGATATATTGGGAAGTACCCTGTATCGCTCCCTTACCCAAATCGGTCAGCAGTTGGTCGCCCGCGCTCTGCTGGTTCAGGTTGATGGTCGTTCCGAGGTTGCCGCCCAGATTGGCGGCTATCTCACGGATGGCGTCTATCTCCATCGAACCCGGAATGAAGATACCTTCCTGCCCGTCCGAATCTATCACCGTCAGTTCCACCGGAATAATCATCCCCCTGTATTCCAACGACGTGATGGAGATACCCAGCCGTTCACCCTGTATCTTGCCCATACCCGTAACAATGGCGTTCTTCGGAACGACCGTTTCTCCGGCACGCATCGGCTCCAACAGACGGAGGCGTACCGCCTGCCCGTCCGTGATGGTCTGGTTATCGTGGATGCACGCCTTTATCGTGTTCTTTTCCGTTTCACCTGCCGTACCGACTGCCGTGAGGAAACCGAGGTTACGGGGCTGCGCATATTCGGCAATGAATGTTGTATCGCTCATCGGTTGCGCCAATCCCGATACCACCCGTTGTCGTACCTGCCCGACGGAGTTCATTTGCGCTTTACCGTTCTTATACGCTTCGGTCGGCTTGGCATCGGTTACGGCAGGTGAAACGTCCGGCTGCCCGGTGAACGGCTGTCCCTGATTCTGCGGCATATACTTCGCCGCCAACTGATAGGACTTTTCCAGCAATGCCAACTGCTCGTCTGCCGTCTCTTTTTCCGTTTGACGGTTGTATGCCATCTCCCGAAGCTCTTCCAGTTCCTTGCGCATCTCTTCCTTTTCCGGGTCTTCCTTCGGTTGTTCGTAGAAATTGCCGAGTGTGCGGTTCATATCCCGGTAGGCATTGGCAGAGGCGTAGATGGTTTCCTTCGGTCGGGTGCTTCCGCCACCGCCCAAGCCGCTTTTCGGTTCCGTTTCCGGTTCATCGTACAGGTCATCGCCCTGTGCCTCACTCTCTCCCGAACCGAACATCGAAGCCAAATCCTGCATCTGTTCCCGCCGTTCCGCTTGTTTGCGGTTGAACTGTTCCTGCTCGTAAACAGCCAGCTTGTCGTCTGCTAACTTGTTGTCAATCGGTGCGGGGACATCGGTATTGAAACCGGACTGTCCTTTTTCCTGCTCCTTTTCAGCACCGGACGGTGCGAATATCAGCCACATCGCCACTGAGAAGATAAGTGCCATAAGCGGATAGACAATCATTTTCTTCTGTTTCTGCCGTTGCTCTTCGGTCAGTTCCTTTTTGGGCTTATCCGGCTCCTTAGGCGGCTTTACCTCACTCTTGTTCTCTTGAATCTGTTCCATTATCGTAATAATTTAATTGGTTGATACTGTCTTTCCCTTGCAGTTCGAGCATTCGGATATGCTCGATTTCTATCCTTTGTCCCTCGTTCTTTCCGATGTCATATATCGCCGAGACGAAGATGTACACCGAAGCGATACCGAAGAACAGGAACATCGTCAGCAGCACTGCCAGCCGCTTTCCGGGAGTGATACGCCCGCACAGGCGGCGGAGCCTGTCGTCCGCCCAATCCTGTATTTTGGTTATGAATCTGCCTATCATCGTTTCTGTACCTTTATATCCCTGTTCTCGATAATCTCAAAGGCTTCGATGATAAAACCGTGCGGGTTATTATCACTCCTTACGGAGTTCAAAAGATTACACCTTGTGACAAGGCTTCGCTCAGTCACATTGCTTTCACGGATAATCATCTGCCGCGCGTAGGTGCTGACCTTATAAGGATAGGTGTCAAAATTGCACTGCACGCTGTCCACCTGCACCGCCTGATTGATATTTCCCGAAATGATACGGTTATAATACCCTTTTTCGGCAAAGTCGGTGTAATAGTTGAAGGCACTCTTATCAGCCAATAGCAACGCACGCTTGATATTCCCCTCAATCGCGCTCTTATCCGGCGACAAGGTGAAAAAGAGTTCGTGAAAGCGTTTCACGTGTTCACGTGCCTCCACCGGTCTGTTCTGTGACAAATCCTGCGAAAGGGCGAGCATCAGGGATTTGCCACCGTCCAGCACGTATATCTTCTGTCGCTGCGCTTCGGCAAAGGTGTAGGAACTCCAAACGGAGTAACCCACGATTGCCAGGCAAACTATCAGAAAAACGATACCGAACAGGCGGATCTGCTTAAAACTCGTTTCGATATTCTTTAATGACTTAAATTCCATTGTTTTACTTTTTTAATTTGATTATCTGTACTTTTTTATCATCCGTCCGGCTGCCCCCGCTACCTTTTTGGCTCCGTTGACAGCACCACGTCCCACACTGCCTGCCACATTTCCGGCGGCATGACCCGCACGTCCGGCAAGATTACCCGCCACCGCTCCGGCAGCGGCTCCCGCCATGCCACCCGCACGCCCGGCAATCATATTGATAGGACGGGATGCGCCGCCAATACCTCCGGCTTGTATAATCCAGCTCGATACCGTCGGAATAGTGAAATAACCGAGTATTCCGATAATCATGAATACGATGTAAACCCCGTTGCTGGAATCAATCGAAAAGTTCGGATTGTTCTGTAACTCCGAGATGTCGTTTTCGAGCATCAACACCTGTATCTTGGCAAGCACGCTGCTGAACAGATCCGACACGGGCAACCACAGGTAAATCTGTATGTAGCGGCACATCCATTGGGAGAGCGTCGATTGGAACCCGTCCCAGACCGATATGCCGAAGGCTATCGGACCCAAGATGGCAAGCACGATCAGGAAGAACGTGCGGAGCGTGTCGATGAGCAGAGCGGCGGCGGCAAACAGGAGTTCCAATACCTCCCGCATGAAATCCCGCACGTTTTTCTTCAGGTTGTACATGCTCCTTTCGATATACATACCGCCCATCGTGGCAATATCCTTGGCTCCCCATCCGAGTTCGTCAATTTGCTTGTCGAACTCTTCGTTGGACACGAGATAGGCAGTTTCGGGATTGCGCATCATGGACTCATATTCCAGCTTGTCTTTCAGCTCACGGTACTTGTTCATGTCCATCGTCTGCGTTTCAAGCATCCCGTGCGTACCTCGCACAATGGGGCTCAGGACGGTATTGAGCGTACCGAGTACCAGCGTGGGAAAGAACATGATACAAATACCGATGGCGAACGGTCGGAGCAGCGGATACACGTCGATGGGCTCCGCCCGTGCGAGTGCCTGCCACACACGCACAGCCACATAAACCAATGCCCCCAGTCCGGCAATCCCCTTTGCCACTCCCGCCATGCTGGAACAGAGGGGCATCATTTCCTGATAGAGGTTTCTTAGAATCTCATGCAGGTTACTGAAATCAACGGCTAACAACATCATAGCTTACCAGTATCTGTCGTTAGCATCCCCGTACAGAGCCAGCACACGGTCGGTGTCCCCGGCTTTTTTCGCACGCAGGTAACTTACCGCAATGTTCTTGTTGGTATAGTAAGTCACCAGATTGCGGTATCGCTTCACCGAGTTGTAGCACCTGTCCACCACGTCCATGCGTTCCTTGTCGCTGAGCGAGAGCGTGGTGATGTTCACCACCTCCTTCATCTCCTGAAGCACGCCGTTGCTCTCTTCCAAGAGCTTCGTATAACCAAAGGCGATGGCTCCGAGTTCTTCCACCGAATAGTGCGGGTCATTCATCATCTTTTGAAAACTGTTCACATAGACGTCCGAAATGTCGCCTATCATCAAAATGGTCTGCTGCACTTTCCTTGCATCCTTAACCAGATTATTCACGGCTTTCAATGCATCGTAATATTTTTTACCCTGCTCATAAATCTTCACCGTTTCCTGAAAACTCTTCAGCATATTCTGGGCGGTGGAAGAGGTCTGGATAATCTGTTTGGTTGTATTGACTATCCCCTGCGCCAAATTTGTCGGGTCGGTCACCACCCATTGGGCACTTGCCCTGCCCGCAAAGAGCAGGCACAGGCAGAAAAGCATCGTTATTCTTATTTTCATTCTTATACGTTACATTATTAAATGGTTACTACTGTTTCTCACTTGCCCTTGTATAATCCCCGTTCGGCGAAAAGGTCAGCACGTCCGTTTCCTCGTTATAGGCAATGTCAATCCGGTAGCCCGTATTGATAAAGAGGTTGCCGCTTTCCTGAACGGTGAGAAAAGTTTCCGGCTTCAGCTTGCGGCTGACCCCCGACTTCTTGAAAACGGTTACTTTGTACTGCTCACCTTCCTTGAATACCAGCACGTCGGGCTTTCTGCCCACGCTGACCCAATTACCACAGAGTTTGTCCAAATCCTGCTCTTTCGCTTCACCGCACGCACTCAGCAGCAGGGAAGACAAGGCAAGGGCATAGCCTGCCAGCTCGATGAGCCGGCTTTTTGAAATGATTGTCATGTCAGTTGATTTTTAAGTTTTAAATTATCGGCTGTGCGCCCCGCACCGTTTTTTGTCGGCAAGCTGTTTGATTGCCAGTTCAATGCTGCCGAGTTTTTCGGCAAGGGCAAGCACCTCCATCTTTTCGGTTTCCTCCGTTGTGAACGTCAAATATTCTTCTGCACTAACTTCGGTAGCATAGACCGCCGATTGCGTACCGCCCAATCCGATCCAGACCTCTTTATACAATCGGCTCGGATTGTTCGCCATGTTGATGGAGAGTATCTGCCCCCGTTCCTTGTCCGTCAGACCTAACAAGTCCTGAATGGCGTCGAACTTGTTCATATACTTGCGTTGGTCTAAAAGGATTTTACAGTCGGAATTGTTGATGATACTTTCCTTTACCACAGGTGAAGAGATGATGTCATCTACCTCTTGGGTAACGACAATGGCTTCCCCGAAATATTTACGGACGGTCTTGTAGAGGTAACGCATATACTCCGCCATGTTATTGGAAGCCAGAGCCTTCCAAGCCTCTTCTACAATCAGTTGTTTCCGGACACCTTTCAGGCGGCGCATCTTGTTGATGAACGCCTCCATGATGATGATGGTAACCACCGGGAAAAGTTCGCGATTTTCCTTAATCGCGTCAATCTCGAAGACGATGAACCGTTTGGATAGCAGGTCGATGTTCTTGTCCGAGTTGAGCAGGAAGTCGAACCGACCGCCACGGTAATACTGCCGGAGCGTAGTGAGAAAGTTGTCCAGATTAAACTCGTCCCTGCTCACCTTGATAGCCCGTTCCTCCAGTTCCGTGCGGTACACGTCTCGCATAAATTCATAGAACGTATTGAAGTTCGGCACGATGCTCCGGTCAGCCTGTATGAGCCGGATATATGCCGTTACCGCACTTCCCAGTTCACCCGATTCCGTCTTGCTGATTTTATCGTCCTCGCTTTTCCAGAGGGTAAGGAGCAATGTTTTGATACTGTCCTTTTTCTCCACGTCGAAAACCAAATCATCGGTATAGAACGGGTTGAAGCTGATGGGTTTTTCTTCGGTGTACGTGAAATAAATCCCGTCTTCCCCTTTGGTCTTCTTGTTTATCATCTCGCAAAGACCTTGATAAGAGTTTCCCGTATCTACCAGCACCACGTGCGTGCCCTGCTCGTAGTATTGGCGGACAAGATGATTCATGAAAAAGGATTTTCCCGAACCACTCGGTCCCAATACGAATTTATTACGGTTGGTGATTATTCCCTTTTTCATCGGCAAATCCGAAATGTCGATATGTAAAGGCTTTCCCGTGAGCCTGTCCACCATCTTGATACCGAAAGGGGACGGAGAGTTTTTATAGTTTGTTTCCTCCGAGAAGAAGCAAACCGCCTGCTCGATGAACGTGTAGAAACTCTCTTCCGCCGGAAAATCAGCTTCATTGCCCGGAATACCTGCCCAGAACAAGGTCGGCGTATCGGTGGTATTGTGGCGTGGCTTGCACTCCATGAGAGCCAGTTGGCTTCCCACCTCGTTCTTGATCTGTTTGAGTTCCTCCCTGTCGTCACTCCATGCCATCACGTTGCAGTGGCAGCGGACGGAGGTCAAGCCGAAACTATGCGCCTCGTTCAGATACTCGTCGATCCACTCTTTGTTAATTTGATTGCTTCTGCTGTACCTCGAAAGGGAGTGCATGTTTTTCGCCATCTTCTCGAATTTGGAGAGATTGGCGGCACTGTCATCTATGAACACATATTGATTAAAGATATGGTTGCACGGCAACAGCAACCCGACGGGAGCAGCAAAGGACAACCGGCAGTCACTTCTGTCCGTGGATAGCTTCTCATACCTCATATCCGTTTCCGCATTGCCCGGCAAGTCCTCCACGTCCGAGAGTGTATGCAGGCACAGGTAGTTATCGCCGATTTTCATTTCGTCCGCTTTGAGGGTAATATCCTGAAGGGTGGTCGTGTCGGTCTGGGACAAGGAAAAATACTTTTCAATAATTCCCGCTTTGGTGTCCGTTCCGGTTATCTCCTCATCGGTGAGCTGTTGCAGGTGGATAAGCCCACTTTCACCCATAATACTGGCGAACTGCCCGACCGCATCCATGAATTTCGTTACCGCTTCCTTGTCCTTTATCTCCTTCGGAACGATGAAACCCCGGCAAAGCGTGTTGAAGTTGCTTTGCGTGCGGCTCCTCTCTTTCGTTGTTTTCGTCAGGAACAGGTAGCAGTAATGATTCAGATAGGGACGTTCGTTGAAATGCCGCTCGAATGAACGACTAAGGAAACTCATATCCTCCTTATCGGTATCAGGCTGGTAAGTCTCCCGGATAAAGATGTCCTGCTTATGGACGATTGAATAATCCGGCAGCACCTTCATCGCTTTCACCCACGTGGAATGTATCGCCTCGTATTCCTCCGAGGTCACGGTATAGAGTTCGGGCAGTTCCACCCGGAACCCCACCGTCACATCGGCATCCTTGCTGATGATGCAGCCATGTTCCACCGATAGAAGCGGGAACTTGCTTTCAAGCGTGGCTGCTTTTAATGTATTTCTCATTCTTTTCTCCTTATTATATAATGTATAGGTATTTAAGAGGGTCTGCGACCTCTTTTGAATAGCTTGGGGATTTTACGCCGGTTGATAATGTACTTGGGATGACTGCCACGTGCCTGCATTTTCATCAAGCCGTGTTCGCCGTATTTGGCGTTCAGGGCGAAAGTCTGCCACACCAGAACCGATGCGGCGACCAGCCCGAAGATGATGCAGAACCACTGGTTCACACCGACCATGTACATAATCACAAAGAGTATAAAGAGAGCCAGCAACCCGCCCACGAAGATGAACAGGTATTGGCTTTTAAGCCCTTTGAACTCAACCGACTTTCCAATCCCGCGATTGATTGGAAACTCTGCCATACCTTATATTATAGGAAGAAGGAACGGAGAATAGTGGCGGCTACAATCAGGAAGATACAAGCCCCGAACCACGAAGCGGCGGTTTTGCTCGTATCGGGGTCGCCGGAAGAGAACTTCCCGTAAACTTTTACGCCGCCGATGAGCCCCACGACCGCACCGATAGCGTAAATCAACTTTGTCGCCGGGTCGAAATAGCTGGTTACCATATTGGTGGCTTCGGTAATACCCGCCATGCCGTTACCTTGTGCGAAAGTGGAAGATGCAGCCAGAAGGCAGGCTGTCGATAAAAGAATCTGTTTTTTTGTCATAAATACTTTTTTTGTTTTTGCCGTGAGAGTTGGATGGCTCCCACGACGATGAATACTTTTTTTACTTCTTGGATTTTAGTGGCGGCACTCCGCTTATCCGTACTCTTTCTGTTTCATTGTCCTTTACTTTTTAATCGTTACACAAAATCCCGAATGTCGAACCCGCTGATGTCCGCAGGCACTTCGAGTGTATTTTGGGGATGGACTGCATTTCCGACCTCCTTTCCCTCCCCAGAGATAGATTTACCGGAAACTTCGTCCATTAACCCCGTTATCTTCTTTGCCCGCTCTGAGTTGTTCTCCATCAATTTATTGTAGAACTCACTGTCTTTCATTTCTGAAAAGACCAGCCCGGCCCGTTTTCGTTCGTCCGCTGTGGCGGCAGGGTTATCGGCTATGTTTACCGCATTGCCGATTTCCTCAAAGCTGGCTCCGGTGGCATACCTTTTAACCGGTGTCCGTCCTCCTTCTTCATCGTCCGCATATTCCACAGGAATGTCTTCGATACGAATGTCGGTAAACGCTTCGTCCAGCTCATCGTCAGGTATCCGTGCCGGAGGTGCTTCGCCCTTATCATCGGCAAAAGTAACTGCAATATCCGTAACTTCCTCACCTTCATCCACTTTGGCAGCTTGTGGCTCCTGAATGGAAGTTTGTGGCACTTTCGTTTGCATTTTGAACAGGCTCTTGCCGACAATATCATCCGTTTTTTGCGGTGGCTTGGCGGGTGGCTTTTCCTCCGCTTGCGAACTACTTTTCTGCTGTCTGCCCGATAGGATATAAGTAACCAGCCATCCGTTATAAAGCAGGAGCAGACATATCAATACTATTTCCATAAGCTATTATTCTTGTTATCATTCAAATTAAATCTTCACGTTGTTTTCTGTATAACTCGTTAATCTCTTCCTTATGCTGTTCCAGATGTCGGGCAAGCACCGAATCTATATACCCGCCGACTGTTATTTCCTTATCCGCTATTACATTCACAATTTTAGATACCTTATTATGTATCTCCCGGCTGATATAGACGCATTGGCGGGTTTTAATCTCGTTCCGTTGCAGGAATGTCGCCCCATAATCAGCATTTTGTTTTTTACGTCGCGGAATTTCTTTAGGCTGTTCCTGCATTTTCTCAGAAACAGGCGGTGCATCATCCTGTTGTCGGAAGGGAGGCGGTGTCTCATTTGTCGGCTGTACGCCGCCATCCCGTTTCCGTTGTTTGATAGACTCCAGCAGCAAGGCTTCATCTATCCCTTCCGTATCGGCTTTGCGGCTTCCCATAGCATCTATTCCTTAATAATGTTACATATCTCATCCGACAACTCTTTGATGTTGCTACCTTTGAGCAGTGGGTTATCCACCGGAAAGATGGTTGAACGGAATATCGTTTTTCTTTCGGTGGACAGGTCACGGCGGAAACGCTTACTATCAGGCAATGATGTTTTAAGGACAGAAAGCCCCATTTGGGCAATGACCTTCTCATATACTTCG
Source organism: Bacteroides sp. D55t1_190419_B8 (assembly GCF_015558905.1). NCBI lineage: Bacteria > Pseudomonadati > Bacteroidota > Bacteroidia > Bacteroidales > Bacteroidaceae > Bacteroides > Bacteroides sp. D55t1_190419_B8. Next base: position 15,564 of record NZ_JADMOU010000044.1, on the reverse strand, counting down.
TACAACTCGCTTTTCTCCCTGCCGTCCACCATTGTCCAGAACAGGTGCAATCCTTTGGCTTTAGCGATACCCGTAGTCATTAAGTTTTCGTTGAACATCGAAGTGAATTGCAGGGTGCTTTCCACCACCAGACGGTCCGCACTCAAAGGAGCGAAAATATAGTCCATTTGGGCAAGTGTGCGGACAACACCTTCACTTTTTAATGTTCCCGGTAAATCGAAAAAGACAATGTCCGGCTTTACCTCTTCCTCATTCAGCATCTGTTCCGCATCATCAAGCGCATCGACCGGATTGCTGGCTATGACCGGATAAGCCTTTTTTTTCACCTTCCTGAAATGATTGCAGGCAAGCGTCTTAAAGTAGGTGTCTTCACTTATCAGTTTGATTTCCCTCTCCCTGATGTCCATAATACTGTTTTGGGGATAGTCACAATCAATGACGGCGACATTGTATCCCTTCACGTAATGCAGGTAGCTTGCGACAAGCACAGTTACCGAAGTTTTTCCGATGCCACCTTTCTGTGTGGCAAATGCGACAAAGATTTCTTTACTCATAATCGTAATGTTTTTAATTTATAATTAATTACCTATACAGGTCAGTCAATAATCGGGTACACGGGGATATAAAGCCATGCTGAAACGGTGAAACAAGCCATTATCAAATCGAACCAATCCATCATTGGAGAAGCAAGTCCTTACGACGATACGACAGCACGACAGTAAATATGTAAACCTGTACAACAGCAAGTCTTTATTCAAACATCTCATTGAACCATTATTTCGTTGCGTCCGCAATGAAATAATGACCTGATGTTTTCTATCGCTACGGCTATATTTCTTCATCTCTTTTAATCATTCGTTACTCAATTCTCCGGCAAATAAACGACTAATATTCATAGCTTGTATCACTTTCCCGGCGGGTGGCAGCTTGTGGCTTTCGTATGGAACCTTGTGGCACTTTCGCGCTTGTAAATCAGGCGGATAAACCCCGTACTTTTGTGCCCAAGCGACAAGGCTAACCGTTCATGTCCGCATGGCAGTCGATATGGGCTTACCTCAATCCGTCTTCGGACGGATTTTTCTATTCACAAGAATAGAGCAAGGTGTCTTTTGAGTAACTCAAAAGGCGGCGGGTAACCCGCCACACCTTGCCCTTGCAGGGGGCTTGGTCAGTCCTCCGAAGTCGGACTGCCCGTAGAAACTGCCGTAGGCGTGATGAGTGGCTTTTGTCGCGATACACTAAAATCCACATTGTATGAAAGAAAAAACAAAGAGAACGGGACGCATCCCGAAGTTGAACCCCAAGACGCACTGCGTGATGGTGCGTTTTGATGATGAGGAACACGCCCGTTTCCTCACCATGTACGAGCAGTCGGGCGAGTACGCGAAGGCGGTTTTTATCAAGGCGATGGTATTCGGGGAGGAATTTAAAGTTATCCGGGTGGATAATTCTTTCCCCGAATACTATGCCAAGCTGTCAGATTTGCACGCGCAGTTCCGACGCATCGGTGTCAATTACAACCAGACCGTGAAAGAATTGAAGAGCCGTTTTTCGGAGAAAAAGGCGATGGCATTGCTTTACAAACTGGAAGGAATCACACGTGAGTTGGTAGCGGTAAGCCGTGAAGTCGTTGCCCTCACACAGAAATTCGAGCGAGAATGGTCGCCAACATGAATGTAGGAGCCTCCCTTTACGGGGCGTTGGCATACAACGGGCAGAAGGTAAACGAGGGGGAAGGCAAGCTGCTTTTATCCAACAAAATCTTTGACGACGGCACAGGGACGATGGACATCGCCCGTGCCGCATCGGATTTTGAAAGGTATCTGCCCCAGCGTATGCGTACCGAGAAACCCATTATCCATATCTCGCTCAACCCGCACCCGGACGACAAGCTGACCGATACCGAACTGAGCGACATCGCACGGGAGTACATGGAGAAAATCGGCTACGGAGAGCAGCCTTACGTCGTATTCAAGCATGAGGACATCGACCGCCACCACCTGCATATCGTTTCCATCCGTGTCGGGCTGGACGGCAAGCGGCTGGACAACGATTACATCCACCGCCGGAGTAAACGGGCTACCAACGCATTGGAAAAAAAGTACGGCTTGCATTCATCGGGTGACCGTAAGCAGCGGCAGGAACAGGCGGCTTTGCGCAAGGTGGACGTAACCGGAGGTAATGTGAAACGGCAGGTCGGCAACGTACTCAAAGGACTTTCCGAAAACTACCGTTTCCAATCGCTGGGTGAATACCGTGCCTTGCTCTCCTTATATAATATAACCGTTGAGGAAGCACGGGGAGAAGTACACGGCAGGGAGTACCGGGGCTTTGTCTATTCGGCAACGGACGAGAAAGGGAACAAGGTCGGCAATCCGCTGAAAGCCTCCCGCTTCGGCAAGTATGCCGGGTGGGATGCTTTCGATGCACGGTGTGCCGCCTCCAAAGATGAAATACAGAAGAAGGAGTTAAGCAAATACACCAAAGGGAAAGTTTCTGCCGCCATGCGCCAAGCATCCGGTAGAGAAGAACTGTTGGAGAAACTAAAAGCCAAAGGCGTGGATGTGGTACTGCGTGAAACCGATACGGGACGCATCTACGGAGTGACCTTTATCGACCACAAGACGGGCTGTGTACTCAACGGTTCCCGTATGGGAAAGGAACTTTCCGCCAACGCCTTGCAGGAATGGGTGGAAGCGCATACGCCACATCCAACACAGCTTATAGGCGTAACCCTTTCGCCGGAACCACAGGCAGCAGAGCAGCGGCAACCGTTCGTGCTGCATCGCTCCCAATCCGACGAGGATACCATTACCGGAGGACTGTTCGATATTCCGGTATCACAGGGCACTGATCCGGAGGAAGAAGCCTTCCGCCACCGGATGCAGCGTAAGAAGAAAAAGAGAAAAGGAAGAGGTATTTAATTGTAACATTTAAAACAGAATCAGTATGTCACAACAAGAAGACGATTTGAGGGCGCTGGCGAAAATCATGGATTTCCTGCGTGCCGTGAGTATATTATTTGTCGTAATCAATATCTATTGGTATTGTTACGGGGCTGTCAAGTTATGGGGAGTGAATATCGGCGTGGTCGATAGAATCCTGATGAACTTCCACCGCACGGCGGGGCTGTTCGGCTGTATCATCTACACCAAGTTGTTCACCGTTCTCCTGCTTGCGCTGTCCTGTTTGGGGACCAGCGGGGTGAAAGAGGAAAAAATCACATGGACGAAGATATGGACCTATATGGGGGTGGGATTCGTGTTCTTTTTCCTGAACTGGTGGGTGCTTGCATTGCCGCTTGGCGTGGAAGCGAACACCGCTATCTATATTTTCACAATGGCAGTCGGCTATATCTGCCTGCTGATGTCGGGGCTTTACATGAGCCGCCTTTTGAAAAACAATCTGATGGACGACGTTTTCAACAACGAGAACGAAAGCTTCATGCAAGAAACCAAACTGCTGGAAAATGAATATTCCATCAACCTGCCCACCCGTTTCTGGTACAAGAAGAAGATTTGGAAAGGATGGATTAATGTGGTGAACCCTTTCCGTGCCTCCATCGTACTCGGCACTCCGGGTTCGGGTAAATCATACGCTGTGGTAAATTCGTTCATCAAACAGCAGATAGAGAAGGGCTTCAGTCAATATATTTACGATTTCAAATATCCTGACCTTTCCACCATCGCTTACAATCACTTAATCAATAACTTGGACGGGTACAAGGTCAAGCCACAATTCTATGTTATCAACTTTGACGACCCGCGTCGAAGCCACCGTTGCAACCCCATCCATCCCGATTTTATGGAGGATATTACGGATGCTTACGAGAGTGCATACACCATCATGCTTAATCTTAATAAAAGTTGGGTGCAAAAGCAGGGCGACTTTTTTGTGGAATCACCCATCATCCTCTTTGCAGCGATTATCTGGTATCTCAAAATATTTCAAAACGGGAAGTATTGCACATTCCCGCACGCCATCGAGTTCCTTAACCGCCGGTACGAAGATATATTTCCCATTCTGACAAGCTATCCGGAACTTGAAAACTACCTTTCCCCCTTCATGGATGCGTGGCTTGGCGGAGCGGCTGAGCAGTTGCAGGGGCAGATTGCATCTGCCAAAATTCCTCTCTCGCGCATGATTTCACCGCAGCTCTATTGGGTCATGTCGGACAGTGAGTTTACATTGGATATAAACAATCCCGAAGAGCCGAAAATATTGTGTGTAGGCAATAACCCTGATAGACAAAATATCTATGGAGCGGCTTTGGGCTTGTATAATTCCCGTATCGTGAAGCTCATCAATAAGAAAGGGATGTTGAAGAGTTCGGTTATCATCGATGAATTACCGACGATTTATTTTAAGGGATTAGATAATCTGATTGCCACTGCCCGAAGCAATAAGGTGGCAGTATGTCTGGGCTTTCAGGATTTCAGCCAGTTGGTGCGTGACTATGGCGACAAGGAAGCCAAAGTCGTGATGAACACCGTCGGCAATATCTTTAGCGGTCAGGTAGTGGGTGAAACGGCAAAGACGCTTTCCGAACGTTTCGGAAAGGTGTTGCAGAAACGACAGAGTATCACCATCAACCGTAACGACAAATCCACCTCCATCAATACACAGATGGATAGTCTGATACCTCCAAGCAAAATTTCCGGCTTGACACAGGGTATGTTTGTCGGCTCCGTATCGGATAACTTCACGGAGCGTATCGAACAGAAAATCTTCCACGCCGAGATTGTGGTGGATACAGAGAAAGTAAAACGGGAAGAGGCGGCTTACAAGAAAATCCCTGTCATAACCGATTTTACCGATGAGAACGGTGTGGATAGAATGAAGGAACAGATACAGGAGAACTACAACCGTATCAAGGAGGACGTGAAACAGATTGTAGCGCAAGAACTCAAACGAATCGCAGATGATCCGGCACTGGCACACCTGTTGCAGCAGAAAGGATAACGACCAATAAGAAAAATGGAGGATAGCAGGATTTACCCGCTTTCCTCCATTTTCTTTTGCAGCTTAGTGAGTACGGACGCCGCATTGTCCTGAAAGAACTGCCTGAATAGCGCATCATTCTTTAATATGATATTGTATTCTTCCTTCACTACACATAACATCCGTTTCCTTATCTCAATCAGGATATGCTCCGGCGGATTCTTTTGATGAAGTTCCCAATAGCCGGAAACTTCCCGGTGGATGTACTCCCGCAGCAAGGCTTTAAACTCACCGTGAAGTTCTTTGAACTTCATTGTTTCCGCAAATACCGGCAGTCGGTCTATATCCGTGAATCCGTATCCATGCTCATCATTGTACTCTTCCATATCGTCCTCCTCATCCAATGAGGGCTTTGCCCGTAGGTCATCCAAGATGCTTTGTGCAAATTGCCCGGATTCTTTACCGGCATATTTCTTAGAATACTTTTCCAGCAGTTCCCAATCCTGACGGGAAAGGGGAAATTTACCAAGTAGCCGTTCTACGTCACGAATACGCCTCATGTCGGTTTGTATTTCAGCGGGCAGGGATTGGCATTCCTTGCAGATATGCACGGCATGACCTTTACCGCTGAACCGTTCATTGGCTTTTCGTTCTCCACATATCTTACAATAGTATCCTTGCTGTCTTTTCCTTGTCATACAACCTTGACCATTGCTGCTGTTTCATATAGCCGGAATGCTTTATTTCTTTTTCTTGCTGTTCCGTCGGTAACACTTATCACCCCCGGCATTCAGAACAAAAGTTTCTGTTATTTCCTGTTTAGCATTGCCCATCATCGGATTTATAATAGAAAATTTGCATGTTATCTCTTTGGCTAATATGGTTGTCCCTGCTGCATTTTTATATGATTCAGGCAACTTCACTGTCGTTTTCATCAATGAATCCACAACTGCTTGATTCTTGTCTATCAACTTTTGATAAAACTGTTTCATCGTTGTAAAACGCTCTTTTTCCATACTTGCCTTGTTTCTGGCGATATTCCCGTTGAGCATAGTTATAAGTTTCTCTTTATCAATGTCAAACTTCTCCGTAAGGATAGCTACACTGTCCTTGACTGTAATGTCGGTCGGTTCACCCATTTCAATTACTTTGAATTGTAAATCCGTCCAAGTACCTCTTTTATCTGTTTGCACGAAATCGGCAATCGCCTTTTCGTATTTACTCTGCCCTCCACAACTTGTAAGTAGCAACAGAGCCGCTGCCGTCATTAATAAATTTCTATTCATCTATATTCGTTTTATTTTCAATCATTTGCAAAAGTAGTTAAAAACCGTGAGAATATTGCTATTTCCGCGTCCTTTCCCTCTCATCATCCTGCTGCATCCGCTTGTTCAACCTTTCCCGCATCTTGTCCAAAAAGTACGTGCGACTCTCGTTCTTGCGGCGCTTCATATCTGTATAGGCACTGTAACAGTCGCGAATATCCAAATTCAGCAATAAGCTCACAAAGGCGGCCAGCTCGTTGATGGGCATTTCGCCGTTATTGATACAACCCATCTCGTTCAGTCCGTACACCAACTCCACCAATTCGATTGCGTTGCCCGTCCATTGACAGGCACTTTTTGATTTCAGCATCACTCCATCCATGTTTTGCAGGCATGCACGCCGTACGGACAGGAAAGCATAGAGCATTTCCATTGCGATGATACGGGCTACAAGCTGGTCATATCCGGTGGTAAAAACCGAATCGTCTTCTAAAGGGCACACATCCACATCAAATACATTTTCTTGATTCCCACGCAGGAAATAATAGGTATCCATGTGGCAGGAACCCAGACGGTAGTATTGAAAAAACGACACGTGGCGGTCAAAGAACAGCTTTTGTTCCTCCTGCCGCTTCTCGTAATAGGCATCCAATATAGTTTCGTCCAGAGGACGCTGGCTTTCCACATTGAGTATCTTGTGAAAATAGATCAGCCGTCCCAGCAACATCGGTTTTTGATACTTGAAAAAAGAGATTTCTTCGGTTTCATCACTGAAAGGCATTGATTCTACAAGCATTTTCATTTCACTCAATTTTTCTTTCAGGAAGACAATAATAGTTTTACAATCTTTAATGATATGCTTTCCGTTCAGGTCAATGCCGGATACCCGTCTGTCCACTTCCTGCATCATTTCTTCATACTTTTCTTGCATTCAAATTCTATTTCTGGTTTTGGGTGCAAAGGTACAGGTATTGTCAGGATATTCTATCACAGATAATTGGCATATTATCATATAATTTAATCATCGGAAAAGTTATTGCTTTGATTTTCTCAGATTGCCGGGCGTATCACCCAGATACTGTTTACAAAAACTGTTGAAATGCTGCGGAGATGAGAAATTGAACTCATCGATAATATCCGTCAAAGGGACAAATTGCTGTAACAGTCGGTATTGAATATTTTCCGCCCGTTTCTTAATAAGCCATTGATAAACAGGAACATCAAATTCTTTTTTAAATAGTCGGCGAAACGTATGTACGCCATAGCCGCAGAGTTCGGCAAGCTCTTCGGTATTATTGGCTTTGCGGTAGTGTGTCAGTACCAGACTTCTGAACGGGATTTGCTCACCGGTTATCGGGTGGAAGAACATGCGCAACTCTTCCGCCTCGTAGTAACGGGTAAATACCCAGATAAGTTCTTTGTGCTTCAGCTTCCAGAGGTCGGCATCATGCGTTCCGTCCGTTATATAAGTGGTAACCGTACTCATTAGCACCTGCATGGAATTCGGGGTGGTCAGCTTGCAACAATAAATTTTGGGATCAATATTCTTGTGTGAATAAAGATAGGAAAGGATGCAGTTCTCTGCCCGGCAGATTGTGTTATTGTATTTATGAACCAGCAGCGTAACATCACTTAAAGCCACACCGCTGTATTCACTTCCACGGGGAACGAACATCACCTCTCCCGCACACAGGATTTCATCGTGGAAGAATGTACTGGTAATCCGTGCATGCCCTTTCATGCAGAATATCAAGTAAATGATATTCGTATCGTCGCTATGCACCGTTGTCCCGGCAGGAAAGCTTTTCACATCAAAATGGCAATCTATTGGATTTTCATCACAAAACGCCGGCTTATGATTTTTTCGTATCATAATTTATTACGCTATTTTTCTTTGGGAAATACTTTTTCTCCTACGGTAACAGTTCTGAAGCTATGTAATAATAGCTTTGTCCTTCCATCGTTATTTTTTCTTCTCCGTATTTCTTAGCCATATTTTCTTTCCTCTCTTTAAAATATTGAATAAGTTCGTCCAACTCTTTGTCGGTTAACTGTTTTTTCTTTTTGAGATCCTTCACCGTTATGTCATCAAGCACAGGGCTGTTAGTCGGAACTCCAAATATCTGACTGTGTGCATAAGAAAGAGAATATCGCCTGATTTCCTTTCGCTTATTTTTACAGATCCGGCAGTTGCGCAGTTCTGACATATAAAAGCGATAAAGGTGGCGGCGTATTTTTCCGGTAGATACATACACCGTATCTACTTTGCTTTCAGGATTTGCGGGTGATGCGCCGAGAGTTTCCACCTTATCGGGGCGTACCCTTTCCCTTAAATAGCGGCACAACTGTTTAACTTTACCTTTCTTTGGCTTATTCATGTCCTTCACATCCACTTCTATGGCACAGAGTGTTTCCAAGCGTTCTATTGTCTGTTTCAGTTCCGGGTCGGAGAGTAGCAGGTAATAGCGCATCAAACTGTCCGGAACGGTAATTCTTCCTGTTTTCCTATACCATACCGGAGCAACATCACCAAATATTTTTTTAAACTCCTTATCCGGTTTTACCCCTTGAGGCAGATGATAGGTTGCAATCAGAAGACTGTCTAAACGGTCTTTACCATTGCCAACCGTGGCAAATGCACGGTCTATGCTTTCAGAGAGCAATTGGTGATCCGCTTTTATCTGCGTTACGATGGAATCCACCGCTCCGGCAAACAATTCCATTGGCAGGGTTTCACCTTTCTCCGGAAACAGGAAACCGCCTTGTGTCATGCTGGCATAGGGATAGTCGAGCATGAGAAAATTCGGGCCTGCTTCCCGCAGCAGGTTGCTGCGGCAAAACTGGTCGGCATACAGAATCATATTCCGCTTGTTTTTAGTGCGGTACTCGGCGTAATGTTCAATCATGTTTGAAAGTTGAAGCACATAGTTATTGTACTTATCGTCGTTCGAGGCGTACAGTTGCCAACCGAGCAGGCGACAGTTCTTTTCATTCAGGGTTTTCACAATGGAAGAGGGAGCATTCTCTTGCTGTTCTCCCGTTTCACCGACTGATATAATCAGATTAACCGCTTCAGGTGTATTGCCGATAAGTTCCAATGCACTTCTCATTGCCTTCCATGCAGGCAAAGGAGTATTTTCAGTGTCAGCTACATATGACGCCATTTTTACCAATCGGTCTATAAGTATCTCGTAGTCAGCAGTCAGGGGAATTGTCTCCATGCCCCGGGGGGTAGCTACCGCCGCTCCGAATTGATAGGAGAACGATTCACCGGAACCGGCAAAAAACGGTCCCAGATTCTGTATGGCATTCAACAGCATCGGGTATTGTTCCGGTAGCCGGGAAGACTGTTCCATTGCGAACAGGATATTTATTCGCTTCAATTCTTGCTTGATTTGATTTCCACGGGTATAAGAGATTCTCTTTCCGTTGATGTTGAACACGTGGTTGTCCTTCTTGTCAATAACCGGTTCTAATGTTCCGCTGACGAACGAGCAGGTGGAATCGGTATGGTAAGGATATATCATAGGAGCATATTTCAGCGTCTTTTGCAAAGTCGGCACTCTGGAAAACGCTGTTCCTGTGAACACCTGATGTCCGATTTCTTGCAGCATGACGGCGGGAATCCATCCGATAACCTGCTCACCGATTTTATCGGTAGAGAGAGAAGGAGTTTTCGATACCAATACACTGCGTCTGTCAACAGAATGCTTGAGCGCGTATATAATAGCGTGGATACCCACCACGCCGGTTTGATTCTGTAGTTCCGGATCGCCGAACACTTTCAATGAATCGGCGGTTGTAAAATAAGTTGCGGATTGCATGATTGCCGTGGTGTCGGTAATCGCAGTCAACAATTTGTCATGCAGTCCCGACTGTACATCGGTAATGGAAGAAGGTGAAAGTATCAGTCGGGAGCGGTGCATCCAGCCCACATATTCCGCCTTTTTGCGTTGGGTCATACGGTTGTGCTTGATATTTGTGGGGTTATATTTAATCAACCGCAAATAATCTCCTTTGGTCTTGATAACTAAGAACGTATCCAGTAATCCTACCTCGGCAGACTTTACCCTGCCTCCCGGATTGACATAGGCGGCATTCTCCACCCTGTCCGAATAGACAATCCACGGTTTGCGGTGGGCAGCGCTTCTGGGTGCCTTTATCCCCTCTATGGAATAATTTTCAGAATATTCACGAGGAAGCTTCCGCAGTTGAGTGAAGCGGTGTACGGGAGCACAAGCCGATAAAACGACGATAGAAATCAATAGGACAAATAACTTTCTCATTTCATTTCTTTTTTTCGATTTGCATAACCGTTATTTGGGTAATATATCCGCTCTCTTCATCCTCCGTCTCTACGATGACATTCTGGATAATCGTTTCTTTTCTGCCGATATGGTGCAGTCCTTGGCAATAAGAATAAAAGTCGTTATATTTATTGTTGTTGATAATAACCAGCGTGTTCGGGTTATTATTAAAATACTTGTCCACGACATAGTTGTAGTTTACATTAAAGGGTTTACCGTCTGCAATGTTCTGTAACTTCTCTTTGATGTCTAAACCGATGAGCACCATTACATCGGTAGAATCATTCTCCGAATAGTAGGGCAGAATGTTTATCCGGTGTCTGATGGGATACCGGGTATTCTCCGTATTAAGCAATACTTCGTACTCTCCGGGTTCGGTATAAGCATAAAGAGCCGTTTTTTCACGGGAATCAATCATCCCCGTCTCTCCGAACTCCCAGCGCCATTGTTCGTCGTGTCCTTCGCCACGGAAGATGATATTTTCTCCCTGAATGGCTTCCTTGGGAGCTATGATATGAACCAGATGCAGGTCTTCCGTATTGGTCTTCTCTTTTACCCTCACATCAAAGTAGCGTTCCAGATTTCCGTTGACGGTCAGTCGTATTTTGTACACCCCTTTTTGCTTGAACCGATGGTGTCCGCTACGTTGTGTGGATGTCTCGTTGTTTCCGAACTCCCAGTACCAGATTCTCGCTCCCGACGTGGAATCGGAAAAAAATATTTCTTCCCCCACGACAGGGTCAGACGGAGTTACAGTAGCCTGAATCGGCTGCTTCTGCGAGCAAGCTCTCATTACCAGCAGAAAAAACATAATAAGTATGATAACGGAGATAAAGATATAGAGAACCTTCGTATTCAGGAATTTATTCATCATGGCTTGCCTCCTTTATTTTTAAGTTCGCCTTCCTTCTTCTGGAGTCCGACTTCGCACTCCTCCAGATTTTTCTTGAACTTTATTATGTTATCCTGCTTGCTCCATAGTTCTTTCTTGTCGGCAAACCACATTTCATATACCGAAGCGAGATGCCAGAACATCTTATTGCGCTTGTCAAAGCTGTTTTTCTCCCATTGTTTGGCAAGGTCATTTATCAGGAACTTGATATCATTTTCCTCATAAGAGGCATTGACGCCCGGCTCAAACTGTTCAATACGCGAAAACAAGGTATCTGCGCTCACAATCTGTACAGATTGTATGTTCTGAAACTCCTGTTGCCGCTCCATCTTTTTAATGACCATTATTTTATTGGAGAAGATGTGGCGGGTTCCTGCATACTTGAAAAGAATAAATCCACAGGCTCCTGTGATAACAATAAACAGGGTAAGCACATATACAAATCCGATAAAGCGTTCACGCTCGCTAACGGCTTTGCTGCTTTTATTTTTAGGGGTTATGCTCATATCTTTCCTATTTTACTTTTCTACACTAATGTTTCCCAATGTCAGCTTTCGGGTAGCCTGTTTATTGTCCTGAATGCATCGCATCAGGTCATTTCTCACAAGGCCTTCTTCAATAACCGCTTTACGTATGGCTTCTTTGGTATCCAGAAACACGTTGATTTGCGAAGCCAGTTTTTTGTACAGAAGTACATCCTTGCTATCCATTATTTGCAGTTCCTCGATAAGTTCCATCTTGCGTGTACTGATAACTTTTTGGAGCACCACCTGATTCAGCCGGTCGTTACTGCCCATCAGTACCAGGTAGTTATACAGCGAATCCACCTTATCCACCAGGGCAATCTGTCTGGCGTAAATCTTATCGTATTCTTGCGTTTTGGATTCCATCAGCTTATATTCGCTTCCATTCGTATGGATAAAGCCTGTGAGCAGTGCCATGCTCAAAGCCGTACTGATTAACAGTCCGCCGGCAAACTCCAAATATCCACGGATGATTTTCTCACTGTTCTTTGCTTTCATAATTCTTATAAATAAGTGTTTATCCCGAGGTAACACGGACTGGCGTCACCCGTCGGTTTTAAATAAGTCTTGCGTTCGTCAGGGCTAACGCTGACCGTCACATCGAACTCCTGCCACGCGCCAAGAAAAATATCCGCCAGCATTTCAAGGGCTTTGCGGGAGCGGTTGCCGGGCAGGAACCTTTCGACTTCCCGTGTTGGCAGGTCGCCTATGTGTATATGCAAATCAGCCTCCGCACTATTAAGCAACCCCACATTCACACTGTTTGCTCCCAGTCTCATGTTCCCCAGCCGGTTCGGTTTTTGCGCCTTTATTGTCCGTTGCACCATTTTGGGACGCACCCTTACCGGAGCTTCCAGAATCTGCGACAGTGCGTCGCTTACCTCTTCCAGTCTGCCCCGGATCGAATGGATATGCGGCATGAACTTGATGAACAGCAACGCCCCCTGTCCGGACAAAATATGGATGACCGGCCAGCAAGCGGCAAAGAGTTTCGCATAATCAGAATACTTGTTCTTTTTATCGTACCGCAATTCGAGCAATTGTGCCTGTATCCCTTCTCTGTCCACTTCGCTCTCCAGCAGGCTGAAAAAGCGGCGGATGAAGAACTCTTCGTTACGATGTTGCTGCATCTCTTCCAGAATAAGTCCCAAATCTTTCACCTTGCCGGGAAAGAGCGCCTCATGGAACAATCCCTCCGGCAGCGAATCATAAATCCCCCGGCGGTTGGTCTTTAGTTCTATGTATGTCCCCTCCGCCATGCTCGGATGATGTCTGTACTTCACCGACCGGATATCTTTGGAGACATTGCTCAGGTTATTACCGTCACGCACCATCATAATTTGAGCGGTGTCGAACCCGGCTTCCGACAGCAAGGCTCCGTATAGCTCTGCCTTGAAGTCGGTGTCCATTGTATTGGGCGGAAGAAGCCCCTTTATCTCTTTGGGTAAGCGATGTTCCATATCAATCCATTATGCTCCATGTTTTGTTCTGTCCCGTAGTATTGTTCCCCGTTGTGCGTTCCGATACCACAATATTCTCCTTATGCTGACCGATATATTCCAGCGTACTGAGCCGTTGCCACAATTCGGTAAGTGTGTACATAAACGAATAGGCACGAACCATCGAAGCCCGGATATCCGTATGTTCGTACAGCATCTCCAACGTATCGGCGAGTTGCTCGTCGAACGAACCGGGCGTTACGTCGCTCCACTCGTAGAAATATTTCTGCGTTTCCTCCTTTTGCGTCCCTGATAGGTAGCTGAAACTTACATACATGATATGCGCCAGACTCGATACGGAATTCAGTACATCAATAGGAGCATTGTACAGCCCTTTATTGGTATAAGTGAATTGCAGGGTGGCGAGGTAGCGGAGCATCTCCCGACATATCAGAGAGATGTGCACACCCAGTTCGCCGCGATTATCCCTATTATGTATTTTGGCTATGATAATTTTGCTGTAATTCTCCAGTGAGCGGAACATATTTCCGAACTTGGCATGATACTCTTGCAGTTCAGGGTGGCTTTTCATCGTCGTACAGGGCGGGATAAAGTCGGCATCTACCATGAATCGTTCGGCATCCTTGCGGATACGTCCGATGGTCAGGTAATGGGAACCCAGTTCACTGATATTGATTTCTCCTTTGGGCATCACAAACAACCGATAGGAGGGCAAGGCGTTCGGATGGCGGGGTGGAACTTCCTCCGGATTGGGGTCACCCGAGCCTACCCGGTGGAACGGATCCACGGAGAGGATAATGTCCCATTGCGTGATATTCTTACGGGTATCCGATTCTACAGAATAGTTCTTCACTAATTCGCTTCCCGTTTCGGTGGCATCAAATTGGATGCGGATGCCCGAAGAGGTGATTGCTTCACAGGATTTCAGCCGCACTTCGATGTGTCCGGTCACGTGCTGGCTGATACGGATGCCGTTTTCACCATCCCTGTTTTGCCGTGCGGGCAACAGCCCGTAGTTATAACTGTTGGTTCGTACTTCTATGCTGTCGCGAATGCTGTTCAGAAAGTAATCGTCATGTTGGTTGAAGATGGCGGCTGACAGCGGCATACAGTCCGACCAGTTCACTAAATTTTTCTTTGCCATATAGTATATAATTTTATTCTTATATTCTTAATTCTCACTCTGTTCCATCACCCGTTTAGCGACAATTACATCACGGCTGCGGATGCAGTTGTCCTTTACGGTAAGGTTGAAGTCTATGTAATGCCGGGGAGACAGCAAGGTGGGCTTCCGGTAGAAAATCCATCCTCCCTCTTTTGCGGCATAGTCGTCTATCGGGGCTTGTGGAGACTTCAGATTATAGTCGTCAATCATCCGGTGAAACCATGTGCCGAATTGCATTTCGTCGGGTGCTTTCACACTGAGCTTGACCGGTTCCCGGTCGCTTTCTTGTTTGTATAGCTCTATTTGCAGGACTTGCAGGCTGCCCGGGTCAAAATATCCGTCCTGCTCGGTATCGTCTGTATATCTCCATACTTCATACACGGGAATCGGAATGGCGATAAAGATACGGTAGGTGCGGATAAATACCGAGACAATGACGAATGGAAGCAGGCAGGTGGATGCCCACAGACCATATTTCAGTTCATTGCAGAGATTGAAGACAAGGGTGAAGAACAACATGGATACCACCAGTATAAAACTGGTGAGTATGATTTCGTGGCGGTACTTGTAGTCGTCCTTAAAAACCCACGCAATCATTCGTATGTTATAACTGCCCAGAAGGAGATACAGCATGGCAAGAAAGATGTAGCCGTATGGCATGAAGCCGTAATCAAGAAATCCCAGCAAAGCAGGGAGCGTCAGGATGACGATTGCACCGACGGTGTAGCCTACCAGCCGCTTGTTGCACAGCAAGGCGTTCTTCTTTGCTATGAAAATGCCTAAGCCTACCAGTAACAATCCCAGTATCGGGTAGAGCAGGTAGGTGAAGGCGAGGGTTTGGAAGAATGAATTCATATTTCTACTCTTGTTTTAAGTTAATCTAAGATATAAATACTTGTTCTAATGGATTATATGACTTCTGTACTTTCATGCTATCAGGTTATTTGATATATTTTACCTCCGCTGTGTTACTATCACAAAGAAAACAGTCGGTCAATACAGTGTCGTCG
>NZ_JADMOU010000043.1:0-37065 GCF_015558905.1 Bacteroides sp. D55t1_190419_B8 | reverse complement strand
TAATAAGTTAATAATCAATCATATAAATAGAATAAAAACAGGAGTGGGATAGTAAAAAATATAATGCGTCTGCCCTGTTCCACTCTAGTGAATAGATCGTTGCACTCCAGTGGAAAGAACCGTTCACTCCAGTGCAAAGATCTATTCACTGGAGTGGAACGAACCGGATAGCGGTAAGATAAAACGGTAATGGTGAAGGAAAAACAGATAAGTATACGGTGAATGATACACAGAAAAGCAATAAACAATAGAGAGTTGCTAAGGAAACTGAAGAAGGAAAGGAGTATGAAAATAAGATGAGAAATGACTCGGAACCTATGAGAAATGCACCGTTTTTAGCTAAAAATAGTGAAAATACTATGAGAAATGCCATTTTACGTTTTATTTCTCATAGTGTCATATAAGTGATTTACAGTAGATTAGCTTTGTTTTATGAGAATATGAGAAATGAAAATGAAAAATCTTTTGCAGGAGAAGTGAAAGTCGATAAAGAATCAGGGCAAACGCTCAATAATTTATACAGACCTCTTGTAGAGGGCGTAGAGTGTGTTTCTACATTATTGTATCATGATATTGCGAAAATGCATGGTATATGTCTCTACTGTATGGCCTTGAGAGGCTTATAAGGGCGTCAATATTATTGAGCGTTTGCCCTGATAAAGAATCGGTCTTTGTATATCATATCTGCGTCGCTGCACTTTCATTTCCGTAACGGTCTACGGCTGTAACGGCAAAATGTTTCTTACTATTCCAAGGGAGGATGGGAGCATAGATATAACTTGTATCCCGAATACCCTGTGCAACAATATTTTCCGGTCGGCTGATGTCTACCGGATATTCATTTGATGCGTAAATAACATACATCGGCTGATTACGCGAATCATTGTCAGTAGCAGCCTGCCACTTTAATTCCGTATATCCATTGTCGATATTCGTTGTTTTCAGTTCGGATGGAGCCGTAGGCGGAACATTGTCCAGCCACGGCATAGGTGGCTGTAAAGCTGGATATGCATAGAAGTTCTCGGCCAATTCGTCATAAATACCTTGTGTGTTTTCCATTAGATATTTCACTCGGTAGTGTGCTTCACCCGCCAGTTTATGAGTGCGAATGAAATTCATTTGACGGTCAATCTCGTCACGCGTCCATTTTCCTTCGTCGGGATGAAGGAAGTAGATGCCGAGTCCCGGAATGACCTGCCGTCCGTTACTCTGCTCCTGCCAGTCGAGGGCAAAAGGATAGAAACTGTTTCCTTGAAAATACATCATTGGATATATTTGATCCATGATACCTTCGCCAAGCCATCCTTGCGGGTCTTGATAAACGGTAAAGAAGGCATTCCATCCACGGGAAGGGTAACGCGAAGTGTCCTTGTATTTTCCTACCGGACTGGCACTTAGTTTCACCCATGGCTTCATGGCCTTTACACCTTTATGTATATAGCGTACGATTTCCGAAATATTATCCCGCCGCCACTGTTCCACTGTGCGGCCTTTGCCATATCGGCGGAAGTCGTACTTGTCGGGGAAGAAAGGGGCATTCTCCGGATAGCGCAGATAATCGAAATGCACTCCGTCGATGTCATAGCGACTGACGACTTCCCGCACCAGCTTCATCAGATATTCTTTAGTCCCCGGGTGTCCCGGATTCAGGAAATATTCATTTTTATACGGTACGCAAATATCTTTCATTCGTTTGGTAACAGACCGGCTACCGAGAGAAGCAACATGCTTTCTGTTTCCCAACGGGATAGTCACCATCCAGGCATGACACTCCATGCCTCGCTTATGACACTCTTCAATGGCAAAAGCGAGCGGGTCATAACCGGGATTCCCATCGGATTTTCCTGTCAGGATAGAATTGAAAGGTTCGATGGACGAAGGATATAATACATCCCCGCGTGTACGCGTCTGAAACAGGACAGTGTTGAAGTTGGCAGCTTTCAGTTTATCGAGAATATCTACCAGTTCTTCCTTCTGCTTACGGATACTTTGCGGACTTACAGCACGTGTACGAGGCCAGTCGAGACCATACAAAGCCGTAAGCCAGGCCGCACGGACTTCATACTTGGGCTGCGCAGCCATCGGGAGTAAAGGAAACAAAAGTGAAAGAATGAAAATAGTCAGGCGCATATTCTTTATTTTTTGTTTTAAATCCCTGCAAAGTTAGTAAAAGTGTCGGTATTGTTGGGCTGTTTCGTGAGATTATGTTACATTTGCCAAGCTAAAAAACGACACACTATGATTACATTTACTCTATGCCTGCTTGCGTTGATAGTAGGCTATTTTACGTATGGACGCCTGATGGAGCGCGTCTTTGGTCCTGATGATCGTAAAACGCCGGCACTGACCAAGGCTGATGGAGTGGACTATATCCCTTTGCCAACCTGGAAGATTTTCATGATTCAGTTCCTTAATATTGCGGGATTAGGTCCGATTTTCGGGGCGATTATGGGAGCGAAGTTCGGTACTTCTTCTTATTTATGGATTGTACTGGGAAGTATTTTTGCAGGTGCGGTGCACGATTATTTTGCCGGGATGCTTTCTTTACGTAATGGTGGTGAAAGTTTGCCCGAGATCATCGGTCGCTATTTGGGACTTACGACGAAGCAGATAATGAGAGGATTTACCGTTATCTTGATGATTCTGGTAGGTTCTGTATTTGTTGCCGGTCCTGCCGGACTGCTGGCGAAGCTCACACCGGAAAACTTGGATGCTACGTTTTGGATTGTCGTTGTGTTTGCTTATTATATTTTGGCAACTTTATTGCCTGTAGATAAAATTATTGGTAAAATCTATCCGCTGTTTGCGGTGGCGCTGCTGTTTATGGCAGTAGGTATCCTGGTGATGCTTTACGTCAATCATCCTGCCTTGCCGGAACTGTGGGATGGTTTGCAGAATACGAATCCCGAAGCGAGCGAGCTTCCTATTTTCCCGATTATGTTTGTGAGTATTGCTTGCGGGGCAATTTCCGGTTTCCATGCTACGCAAAGCCCTTTGATGGCACGTTGTATGACTTCAGAGCGTCACGGACGTCCGGTGTTCTACGGTGCGATGATTACCGAAGGTATTGTTGCCCTTATTTGGGCTGCCGCCGCTACTTACTTCTTCCATGAGAACGGAATGGGAGAGAGTAATGCTTCCGTTATAGTAGATGCCATCACAAAAGAATGGCTGGGGGCAATCGGCGGAGTGCTCGCTATTTTGGGAGTGATTGCAGCCCCGATAACTTCGGGAGATACGGCTTTCCGTTCCGCCCGTCTGATTGTAGCGGACTTTCTGGGACTGGAACAAAGAAGTATGCGTCGCCGTTTATACATTTGTATTCCGATGTTTGTGGTAGCTATCGGTCTGCTTTTGTACAGTCTGCGCGATGCAAATGGATTTAATATGATATGGCGTTATTTTGCTTGGGCTAATCAGACATTGGCGGTGTTTACCTTATGGGCCATAACAGTATTTCTGGCAGTATCCAAGAAACCTTATATCATTACTTTGATACCGGCACTGTTCATGACGAGTGTGTGCTCTACTTATATATGTATTGCCCCCGAAGGATTGGGACTTTCGCACGTGATTTCTTACAGCGTTGGTATAGCGTGTGTAGTGATCGCTGCTGTCTGGTTCTACGTTTGGCTGGGCAAGCAGAAAACAAGAAAATTATCAGAATGAAGAAAATAAAAAAATCAACAGGAGTGGCAATTGCATTCCTTATTTATGTATCCGTAACAGCGGCTTATTTGTTGCCTCGTAATACGGAAGTCAGCTTAACGGAGAAAATAATTACGGTGGCAGTTTCTTATGTCATCGTCTTTCTTCTTTGGCTAGTGCTTCGGAAAAAGGAGCAAATGCGTGAACGCCGCAAAAAAGACGAACAATCTATTCACTTAAAAAAGTAAGTTTATGAAAAAATTAGCTTTGGCACTTTGCTTATTGGCAGTCTCTTTCACTGCACAGGCGCAATTTGAGAAAGGAACTACGATTATTAATCCTTCATTATCGGGATTGGACTTTTCGTATAGTAAAAATGATAAAGCAAAGTTTGGTGTTGGTGCACAAGTCGGTACATTCTTTGCCGAGGGTATTGCCTTGATGGTAAATGCCGGAGCCGATTGGTCGAAACCGATAGACGAGTATACATTAGGTACGGGAGTACGTTTCTATTTCAATAAAACCGGTATCTATTTAGGTGGAGGACTCGACTGGAATCGTTTCCGCTGGAGTGGTGGCAAGCATCAGACTGACTGGGGACTGGGTATCGAAGGCGGATATGCTTTCTTCCTTTCGCGCACGGTAACGATTGAGCCTGCTGTTTATTATAAATGGCGTTTCAATGATGGCGATATGTCACGTTTCGGTGTCAAGATAGGATTCGGTTTCTACTTATAATAGTTGGATTTAATATATTATCCCTCTTGGTAAGCGAAAATTTGCCAAGAGGGATTGATGTATCTTAATCTTATAAGTTTATTCTTTTTGTTTTAAGATGTAGAAGCAACTTGTGCTAGCGAAATTCCTCAGGTAAGGTATTTCGGAAATCATTTTATTCAATTTATGTGGGGATAGCCCGAATTTTATTTTATAATGCGGGTTGATGAACCATAGTTGCCTGTTTAGTATTTTTAGATTTTTCTTTTTAATTAATCTTTCGAATAATTCTACCGTTACACCTGTCTTTTTAATGGAAAGTAATTCATTTATACAGTCAGCATCCGCTCTAAAAGCTTTCAGAAGTAATCGGTATATGGAAGTGGGGAATAAATGAATAAAAGGCAAACAGGACAAAATTTGGTTTCTACATATTTGTTGATGACCTCCGAACGGCATTTGCCATGCAGGAAATGTCATAAAGACAATACCTTGTGGTTTCAGGTATTTGCTCAAATTAGATAAGAATAGTTCTTTTTCTGTGATGTGTTCAAATACATCATGGCAGATAATAATATCAAAATTCTGCTCCAATTCCTTTAGCTTAAATATATCTGCTGCTATAAATTCACCTTCTGCATGAGATTCATTAAAAAAAGTTTTTGCATCTTTAATACGACTTTGGGCTATGTCAACTCCAACGGTATTACATCCAATTTCCGAAAAAGGAAGTAAGTTACCTCCATCACCACAACCAATTTCTAATACATTCATTTTTGCTTCTATTGTATGCCAATACTGGATATATGGGATAAAATAGTTCCTACTTGTTATAGACAGTTCTTTGAAATAGATATTTCTGTTTTGATGACGCTCTTGCATAATAATAGTTCATGTGTAATGATTGATACAATTAGAATAACTTTCTATAATCATGATAAATTATTCCTTGAAAGACTGCATGATGATCGTTCTTTTTTTACCAGGATAGGCGAATACCTATAGGTAATGTCACATCGAATGGCTTTGTAGTCCTAATTGTATTTAGTGTACTTCCATTATTAAAGTAGTAGCGTAAATTAGGTTCTGCATAGATTCCGATAGAAGATGTTATATGATACTGGATTCCTATACCAAAATCTGCCGACCACTGTAAACGTGGATATAGATTACTCATCTTTTGATATATAATTTGCCCATTATCTGATGTGAGTTCTTCTAATGTTGCTCTTACAGGTATATCCAAAGTTATTCCTGCGGAAGTATATATGGAGAATCTTTTTTGTTTCCATATATTGAAAGAACCTTTGAATGGGATTCCTATATAACTGATTTTCTGTACTTTTTCTAAATAGGAATCGTTGATGATAGTGAAATCAGAACGTAAGTATGTATACCGTACTCCGGTTTCTATGCCCCAATGTTCATTTATATTCTTACGCACCGAAAGTGATAGCGTAATGGGGATATGATGATATGATTTTTCTACTACCTCTTTGGAATCTCCGGATGAAATATCACCGGGGATTCTTGAGCGTTGAGTGTTGGTTTGTTTTTCTCCTCCTGAATAAGATAAAGCTAATGACCAATTCTTTTTATCGTTGGAAAGTTGTTTGATTGTATAAGCGGAATAATGTTCTTGCTGCTTTGGGGTATCTTGCTTTTCTGTTATTTGATGATAAAAAGAGTTTATGCTGTCTTTCTCTTCTGTAGCACTGTCTTGCAAAATAACCTTTTGTGTGGATAAATTTCTTATAGGTTCGGAATGTACATACTTGGGAGGAGCAGACACATAATCTTGGCTCAAAACAGTTTTTATGGAATCTTTTAATAATATATTTGCAATTTCGTGTTCTTTCTCTTTCTGTGTAATTGCTATATTTTGTTTTGTAATGATAGTATTCTTAGATATATATAGCCATATTTGTATAGAAATAATAGATGATAATATAAATAATCCTATGACAATGCGGTATTGGGAGATGAGCTTGCGTAGCATATCCTTTGCTCTTGACAATTGCGATGAGGAAGAATGAGGAGCTATGTTTAATAATAAACTAATCTCTTTGTGAGACAATCCTTCTAATATGGCTAATTTGAAAACTGTGCTATATCCCTCCGGGAGTGATTCTATCATTCTGAGCATCGTTTTGTAAGGTGGAAAATCATTGGATGGGAATGTATCCACAGGGTCTTCTTCCTCACTTATTTCTTCTAAAGAGATTGTAGTCATCGAATTGCGCTGTTTTAAATATCTTAAAGATATATTTTTCATTATCGTCCCCATCCAATGCTCTAATTTTTCAGGAGAATGTAAGGAATCTATAGATGTGTAGATGATAATAAAACCGTCATGTAAGAGGTCTTGTGCTATTTGTTTGTCAGAGACATAATGAAAGCAAATTTTTATCATCTTATCGGCATAGGTTTGGTAAAGCCAGCTTAAAGTTCGCTCATCTCCTTTTTTACACAATTCTACAAGTTCCTTTTTGTTCATATGTTTTATTATCTGTACAACACTCTATAATAAATATGATACACAAAAATTAAAAAGACTGCATGTCTTTTGCTATTTTAACATTTATATTCTTTGCTTTTAGTGGTGAGGGGAAGATGCAGTACGTCAGGATATGGACGGTCTGAGAATTGTTTATAGCCTTGCTTACCTGAGTGTTGATCGACTTGTTTGTGTTAAGAAGTAAAGATGCAATTGGGGTAAAAAATGAGAGCAAGATTTTGTACATATCTACCAAAAGTAGATAGTACAAAGATCTTGTATATGTAGGGAGAAATACAACGAAATAATAATGCTTATCCCAGTTTTTCTTTCAGGAACTGTCCTGTATAGCTTGCTCCGCAAGCGGCAACTTCTTCCGGAGTGCCCACTGCTACAATGTTTCCGCCCTTATCTCCACCTTCCGGTCCGAGATCGATTACATAATCGGCACATTTGATGACATCCATATTATGTTCGATGATAACGATGCTGTGTCCCCGGCGAATCAGTGCGTCGAAAGCATCCAGAAGTTTGCGAATATCATGGAAGTGTAGTCCTGTAGTCGGCTCGTCAAAGATAAACATCGTGGGGTCGGCTTTCTCCTGGCTCAAATAGAATGCCAGTTTGACACGTTGGTTCTCACCACCGGAAAGAGTCGAAGATGACTGCCCTAATTTAATATATCCCAATCCTACATCCTGCAAAGGAAGCAGCTTCTTTACGATTTTCTTTTGTCCATGTTCATTGAAGAATTCAATGGCTTGATTCACGGTCATTTCCAATACATCATAGATGCTTTTATCGTGGAATTTCACTTCCAGCGTATCAGACTTGAACCGTTTTCCATGACAAGATTCACACTCCAGTACCAAGTCTGCCATAAATTGCATCTCTACAGTAATGGTTCCTTCCCCTTTACACTCTTCGCAACGCCCGCCTTCACTGTTGAAGCTGAAGAATCCGGGAGTATACCCCATTTGTTTAGCTAGTGGTTGTTCAGACCATAGTTTACGGATTTCGTCGTAAGCCTTGATGTAGGTCACCGGATTAGAACGTGATGATTTACCAATAGGATTCTGGTCTACAAATTCTACATTTCGCAGGTCGCGCAAACTTCCTCCGATTGAAGAGAATTCTCCCGGTCGGTCACTGCATTCATCCAATTCGCGTTTCAATGCCCGGAAGAAAATGTCTCTCACCAATGTACTCTTTCCGGAACCGGAAACACCGGTAACGACTGTCATTACATTAAGTGGGATGCGTACGTTTACTCCTTTCAGGTTATTCTCACGTGCACCTTTCAATTCTATATAATTATTCCACGGCCGGCGATGCTCCGGAACGGGAATTTCATCTTCTCCCAAAAGATAACGTACCGTATAGCTGTTGCTTCCCTTCTTCAAATCCTTCATATCGCCTTGGTAAACAACCTCTCCACCCAGACGTCCTGCATTAGGACCTATATCAATAATGTAATCTGCGGCACGGATAATCTCTTCATCGTGCTCTACCACCACTACTGTATTGCCTAATTGTTGTAGTTGACGCAACACATGGAGCAGACGGTCCGTATCACGGCTATGCAGTCCGATACTTGGCTCGTCGAGAATATAAAGGCTACCAACAAGGCTACTTCCCAGTGAAGTTGCCAGATTGATACGCTGACTTTCTCCACCCGATAAAGAATTACTAAGCCGGTTCAAAGTCAGATAGCCCAAACCTACATCAATTAGAAAACGAATCCGGCTATTTATTTCAACCAGGATACGTCGGGATACGTTGCTGTCGTGCTCGTCCAGTTCCAAATGATCGAAAAATAGCTTCAGCTCTGTGATAGGCAAATCTACCAGTTCGGAAATGTTTTTTCCACCCACCCGGACATATCCGGCTTCCGGTTTCAGGCGAGTGCCGTGGCATTTCGGACAAAGCGTCTTTCCCCGGTAACGTGCCAGCATCACCCGGTATTGTATCTTATATTGATTCTCTTCCAGCATCTTGAAGAAATCATTGATGCCATGGAAATATTGATTGCCTTCCCAAAGTAAACGGCGTTGCGCATCTGTCAACTCATAATAAGGAGTGAAAATAGGGAAGTCGAATTTATCCGCATTGTGAATCAGTTCTTCTTTCCATTCACCCATCTTTTCACCTCGCCAGCACACGATAGCACCTTCATATACGGATAAGGAACGATCCGGAACAACTAAATGCTCATCAATACCGATCACTTTACCGAATCCTTCACATACGGGACAAGCACCGATAGGAGAGTTGAATGAAAACATCTGGTCATTAGGCTCTTCAAAGGTGATACCGTCTGCTTCGAATTTAGTGCTGAAAGTATGTAACTTCGTAGTTCCGTCTGATAGATAAAAACGCAGCATACAGGTTCCGTCACCTTCATACATGGCTGTTTCGGCAGAATCGGTCAGTCGACTGATGGCGTCCTTGCTGTTGGCAACAGCCATACGGTCTACCAGTAGATATACTTCATCACCTGCCACAGGCGTATATTCATCAATACGCTTCATCTCCCCGTTCACTTCGATACGGTTGAACCCTTGTTTCAGGTCTATCTCCAGTTGCTGTTGCAAGGTGCGGTCTTCACGCAGGCGGATAGGTGTCAGTACCGTATATCTTGTACCTTCCGGATATGAGAGCATGCAGTTGACAATGTCTTCTGTAGAGTGTTTCTTCACTTCTTGTCCGCTGATGGGACTATATGTTTTCCCTACCCGTGAATATAACAGGCGTAGATATTCGTAAATTTCAGTCGAGGTGCCCACGGTAGAACGGGGATTACGGCTGTTCACTTTCTGTTCGATAGCAATGGCGGGAGGAATTCCTTTGATAAAGTCACATTCCGGCTTGCTCATTCGCCCCAGGAACTGACGCGCATAACTGCTTAGACTCTCCACGTAGCGGCGTTGTCCTTCTGCATAGAGAGTATCAAAAGCGAGAGATGATTTTCCCGAACCCGATAATCCGGTGATGACAACAAGCTTGTTGCGGGGAATATCTACATCGATGTTTTTTAGGTTGTTGACGCGTGCGCCTTTGATCGAAATATAGTTGTTTTCTGACATAAAATACTCCTTTTTTATGGTAGTCGGCAAAGTTAGCGAATTTATCGGGAGTTTGTATTATCTTTGCGTCACATTATTACGATTTAAGAATATTATGAAGCTGAAAAACTATCTTTTACTTTTAGCTCTTCTTCTGGTGGTAGGAGTGAGGGCGCAGGTGCCGTCAGGCAATAAATATCCTAAACGTGAATTCCGTGGAGCATGGATACAAGCTGTTAACGGTCAGTTTCGTGGCATTCCCACAGAGAGATTGAAACAAATATTGATTAGTCAATTGAACTCTCTTCAGGAAGCCGGCATTAACGCAATCATCTTTCAGGTACGCCCTGAAGCAGATGCATTATACGCTTCCCAGCATGAGCCGTGGAGCCGTTTCCTGACAGGAACGCAAGGTCAGACACCTTCCCCTATGTGGGATCCGATGCAGTTTATGATTGAAGAATGTCAGAAACGGAATATGGAATTTCATGCCTGGATCAATCCTTACCGCGTGAAGACCTCATTAAAGAACAAGTTGGCACCGGAACATATTTATCACCAGCATCCGGAATGGTTTGTTACTTATGGCGATCAGCTATATTTCGATCCGGCACTTCCCGAAAGCCGTGAACATATCTGCAAAATTGTGACCGATATTGTGTCTCGTTATGATGTAGATGCTATTCACATGGATGATTATTTCTATCCTTATCCGGTTAATGGGTTGGATTTTCCGGATGATGCAAGTTTCGCCCGTTACGGTGGAGGTTTCACCAATAAGGCAGATTGGCGTCGTAGTAATGTGAATGTGTTGATAAAGAAGCTTCATGAAACGATTCGTGGCATCAAGCCATGGGTGAAGTTCGGTATTAGTCCGTTCGGTATTTATCGTAATCAGAAAAGCGATCCGTTGGGAAGTAACACCAATGGTTTGCAGAACTATGATGATCTTTATGCCGATGTGCTTCTTTGGGCACGTGAAGGATGGATTGATTATAATATTCCGCAAATTTATTGGGAGATTGGTCACAAGGCTGCCGACTATGAGACATTGGTGAAATGGTGGGCTACTCATTCGGAAAACCGGCCGTTATTTATCGGCCAGTCAGTGCCAAAGACTGTTCAGTTTGCCGATCCGCAGAATCCTTCTATCAATCAGCTTCCCCGTAAGATGGCTTTGCAACGTGCTTACCAAACAATCGGAGGCAGCTGTCAATGGTATGCAGCAGCTGTTGTTGAGAATCAGGGTAGATATCGTGATGCTTTAATCAGTGAATATCATAAATATCCTGCTTTGATTCCAGTCTTTGATTTTATGGATGATAAAGCTCCGGGCAAGGTACGTAAGATGAAAAAAGTATGGACAGAAGATGGTTATATTCTTTTCTGGACAGCTCCGAAAGCTGATACAGAGATGGATAAGGCAGTTCAATATGTAGTCTATCGTTTTGATAGTAAAGAAAAGGTGAATTTGGACGATCCTTCCCATATTGTAGCTATCACGCGTAATCCATTCTACAAACTTCCTTATGAAACAGGAAAAACGAAATGCCGTTATGTAGTGACAGCTTTAGACCGCTTGCATAATGAATCCAAATCTGTAAGTAAGAAGTTGAAACTTTGATTATTTGATAGTTGATAGTTGATAATTGAAAGTGACTATGCAGCATAGCGCAGCTAACTATCAATTATCAACTATCAACTAATAAAGTAGTAGCCCTGCAATGCCGCAGCCGATAATCATTAATATCGGATTGGCTTTGTATTTTCTTGTTCCGATGAAAGCGATCAGGAATATAATGATACTGATGACGAATGAATAAGTATCTTTCGTAGGCGAACCGAAATTCTCCACATTCATTAATACTAGCGCAGCGGAAGCGAGTAGTCCTACTACTGCCGGGCGCAGCCCGTCGAAGATAGATTCCACCACAGGATGTTTCTGATACCTTAAAAAGAACTTGCTAATGGTCAGCATCAAGATAAAAGAGGGGAGGACCACTGCAAAAGTTGCAATGATGGAACCCCAAACACTTCCGGTAGAAGTAAATCCTACATAGGTCGCTGCATTAATGCCGATAGGTCCCGGAGTCATCTGACTGATTGCTACAATATCAGTAAACTCCTGTGAACTCACCCATCCGTAACGGGTAACCACTTCACCTTGAATCATGGAAAGCATGGCGTACCCACCTCCGAAACCAAAGAGGCCAATTTTGAAAAATGTATAGAATAACTGTAGGTAAATCATGTGATTAATAATTTATTATATAATAATTTTAGGCACGGATTACACGGATTTCGCAGTTTTTGGAATTATGAATCTGTAAAATAACAGCGTTAATCCGTGTAATCCGTGCCTTCTCAACTCTCCTTTCTTAGCTCTTGACTTTTCTAAGTTTTCCCCACAGGAACCCTCCTACACCGGCAGCAATGATAATCCAGATAGGGGAGAAGCCCAACAGCCAG
Organism: Bacteroides sp. D55t1_190419_B8; assembly: GCF_015558905.1. NCBI lineage: Bacteria > Pseudomonadati > Bacteroidota > Bacteroidia > Bacteroidales > Bacteroidaceae > Bacteroides > Bacteroides sp. D55t1_190419_B8. Next base: position 24,669 of record NZ_JADMOU010000043.1, on the reverse strand, counting down.
ATTAATAATGCCGAGACAACAGGAATCCACAGATTGTAGCGGTTGATTTTAGCGGATCGTCCCATGGTAAATGTCGGTGCCGCGATGAGTGCCACCACTGCCGGGCGGATTCCTTTAAAAATACGTTCCACTATCGGATTGTCTTGGAAACTATGAAAGAACAGGGCGATAGCTAATATAATAATGAAAGACGGCAAAATAGTACCCAATGCTGTGATAATACTTCCCCGGATGCCACGCAGCTTATATCCTATGAAGATAGAAATATTGACTGCCAGAATTCCCGGAGCGGATTGGGAGATAGCCAACAGGTCTATAAAATCTTCCTGCGCAATCCATTTTCGCTTGGTGACAATTTCATTTTCAATCAGTGGCACCATTGCATACCCTCCTCCAATGGTAAAGGCGCCTATTTTAAAAAAGATTCCAAATGCTTCGAGATAAATGTTCATTCTTTCTTTTCTCCTCCTTCCTTACTAGCTGTTTTTTTCTCTTTGCCATACTGACTGGGACTTACATTAAAATGCTTCTTAAATACTTCGCGGAAGTACTTGGCATCACTGAATCCCGTCATTTCTGCAATTTCTGTTATGCTATGTGTGTCTTCTTTTAGTAATTGTACGGCACGTTTCAGACGAATCAATCGGATATAATCTCCCGGTGCCTGATCGGTTAGCGCCCTTAATTTGTTGTAGAAGCTTGTGCGACTCATTCCCATCAGGCTGCATAACACATCTACTGTGAGAGCCGGATTGTCGATGTTGTCTTCCACATTCTTTTTAACGTTTGCAATAAACTTCCAGTCAATATCCTGTGAACAGTTGATGCAGTCTTCGTCATTTTCCTCATCATTCAGATCCAGATTTGCGTATTTGCTGCGCAAGAGTGCACGATTAGCCAATAGATTGGCCACATTTGCTTTCAGTATACCAATGTTGAATGGCTTCACAACGTATTCATCCGCACCAATCTGAAGTCCCGAGAGAATATCTTTTTCATTATTCAAAGCAGTCAGCAGGATAACGGGGATGTGGGAAGTCTCGATATTGTTCTTGATAGCCTGGCATAATTCATCACCCCGCATTTCCGGCATCATAATGTCTGAAATAACCAGCTCCGGCTTGTACTCGGGAATAATCGTCAGTGCTTCTTTTCCATTGGAACAAACCTGTACGACATATTCTTCGGATAACGTTTGCGACAGATAGTTGCGCAACTCATCATTATCTTCCACAATTAAGATACGACGATGATTTATGTTCTCTTTCTTCTGTGCGTTTTCGTAGATTTCAGGCGATGAAGACGGAACGTTTTCGATTTCTATACGCTGTTTGCTCGGAGTTGCCAGATGTGCTTTCCGGAAACGCTTGCTGTCTTTGGGGAACGTTATTTTGATAACTGATCCCTGGTTTTCGATACTTGACAGATTAATCTTTCCTTTGTGCAAACGGACTAACTTCCATACAAGCATCAGACCGATACCACTTCCTGTTACTTTGGAGTTAATGGCATTGCTGCCGCGGAAATGGAGCTTGAACAGCTTCTTTTGTTCGTTAGCCGGAATTCCGATTCCTGTGTCTCTGACTTCCACACTCCATGAATCTGTTGTTTCAGAAACGAAAACCTGTACATTTCCATTTTCGGGAGTATATTTCAATGCATTCGAAATGATGTTCTTAAAAATAGACTCCATTTTCTCTTTATCAAACCATACATTCATATACCTGAAATTACTTTCATAAGTGAAGTTGATATGTTTGATGTTGGCGTACTGCTGAAATGCATTGAATATTTCATTCATAAACGTGTTTAGTTCATGCTCTGAAATATATAGCTCGGAAGAATATACGTCCGCTCTCTCAAAGTTGATAAGATTGGTCGTCAGGCGTAGCAGGGCATTTACGTTTCGTAATGCCGTATTCATGTTCGAAATCCCTTCTTTGCTCAACTCCTCTTTCTCGCGTAGCTCTTCCAAAGGTGCTTTGATAAGGGTCAATGGGGTACGGATATCATGCGCTGTATTGATAAAGAAATGTATTTTCTCATCGGAGACTTTGCGTTGCTTCCTCAAAATCAGTATACGCAATAGGACGATGGCAATGAGACAAAGGATAGCTGTATAAACCAGCATGGCCCAGAATGTAAGCCAGAAAGGTTGGGCTATGATAATATCCATACTTCTTTCTTCAAGCATGATGCGTTTGTCTTCATTGGAGATGGCACGTACCCTTAGCGTATATTTGCCCGGGGCAAGATTGGTGTAACGAATCGTGTTCTCTGTTCCGGGTTTGCTCCATTTATCATAGAAACCTTCTAGCCTCCAAGAGTAAAGAATATTGGAAGGATAGTCATAGTTGATGGAAGAAACCTGCAAAGAGAATATGTTTTGATTGTATTTTAACTTTAGTACCTTTGTATCATTGATGCTTGCTTTCAACGGAGAATCCTCATCACCCGGATAGATTGTTTGATAAAAAAGCTTGAAATCGCTGAAAATCATTTTAGATGAATAACTTCTGGGCAATTTCATATCCTTGTCAAATTCCACTGCTCCGTCAGAACTGCCTAAAATGAATTTATTGTTTTTCCGTAACGTACCTGATAGCGCATTGAAATGGGTGGTCATCAATCCCATATCTTTGGTCCAGTTATAGAATTTTTTCTCATTGGGATAAAAACTTGTCAATCCGCTTTCTGTACTCATGATTATATCTTTGTCCGCATCCGATAATATGGTATAGATATTATTGGATATCAAAGCACAGTTTTCCGTGTGGTAATGAGTGAACAGTTTTTTATTAATATCGTAAATCAATAGTCTCGACCCGCTGGTACCTATATACAATGAACCGTTTTTTGCTTGGTACAGGGAATAGATATAGCTCGACTCTACCGGAAGTTTTATGCGCTCGAATTTTCCGGATTCTTTATCTAAAAGACATAGGCCGGTGGCACTACCGATCCACATACTTTTTTCATCTTTCTCAACGATGGCGGTAATGGAATTTAATCCATCATAAAACCGTACTTCCTGCGTCTTCAGATTAATACGCTTGAGGTTGTAGAATCCTCCCGACCAGATATAACCCTGCATATCTGTACGAATATCACGTATATATTTATCCGGTCGCTTGTTTGTATGAGTGTACAAAGGCGGCATGAAATAGCTGACGCTGAACGTTTTCTTATCTATCTGGTAAGCACCGGAAGAGTACCCGCCTGCCCAGATAATTCCGGGAGCCACTTCGCATATAGTAAGAAAGATATGGCTTTTATTACCTTGCGACTCTTCAAAAGCACTAAGCACCGATCGCCATTGTCCGGTCTTTGAATTAAAAAAACTGATGCCATTGTTCGTTGCAAACCATAAATCTCCCTCTCTGTCTTCAATAATGGCATTTACTTGATCGTTGATTAAAGACTGTTTGTTACCGATGGAGTGCTTAATCCATTTGTAGCTCGTATAACGGTTGTTTTGTATCGTGATTCCGATGGGATAATTAGCCAACCATATCCGTTCTTCATCATCCACAAAAATGTCATTGATACTGTTACCGTTCATGCCACAATTACTGTTATAATCAGCCACAATTTCGGGTACTATTTGATAAGTATCCATATTTATTTTGTGTACTCCTCCGCCATCGGTAGCTATTAATAACTCTTTGTCATTTAGCGGCTTGAACCGTGTGATACTGATATCTTTCAGGTTATAATCCGGTCGTATGACGGATTTGGTATTCATATCATAAACCATAATTCCCCGCAAGAAAGTGCCGATGAATAGTTTCCGAATCTTTTTGTCGAAGTGTAAATCGCTTACTTGGGCTTTCACGCTCTCCAACTTATCGCAATTGATAAGTTTCAATGCGTTGTTTTCTAATTGGGCATAATGAATCCCCATTTCCGTACCGATGAAGAAATGCGATTCGTCTATTTGTTCAATATCAGTGATTTCTTCACTTATATCATTCTTTATATGGGTGACTTGTTTGGTGTCCGTATTATAGAGAAAGATAGTATCTTTATTGCATAGCCAGATGTGTTTGTTCTGGTCGAGCCAGGCATAAGTGACCGGGTCCGGCTGTTCGCTGAAACTTTCCATCGGTAATTTATATACAAGACTGAAGCAGTCGTGAATTTGGTCATACCGGAATACTTTTCCTTTTTTCCCGATTTCCCATAAGACTCCTTCCTGATCAATATAAAGCCAGTTTAGATTTAACAGAGAGTTCACTTCTGCGTCACCATCCATTAACTTATATCGTTTAAACTCTTTTCCATTGTATCGATCAATACCTTCGTGCGTGAGGAACCACATGTATCCGGTTTTATCTTTTTGAATGCAGTAAACCCGCCGGTTACTTAACCCATCCTCCACTCCGAGATATCGATACGTCTGCGCGACACAAATTAGAGGAAACAATAAGATTAGAAAAAGCCATTTTTTCATACAAATAGGACTTTTAAGGGTTATTGAATCTTTTATGAGGGGGAAAGTTTGACAAAATTAAGAAGATTTTTTGATATTACAAAATTTTGATGAAAGATAACAGCGCTCCAAAAATGAAGAAAATAGACTATTTTATAACTATTTGTATATACTGTTTGTTTTCGGTATTTTGGTATCTATCAGAAGTCTTCCGGTAGAATGGAAAGTTCCGTAAAATAAGAGGCTGGCACTATTTAAAGTACCAGCCTCTGTAAAATATGGAAATGATTTATTTCATTTTCGCTTCCACCCACTTGCGGGCATTGACAAACGCTTCTATCCATGGAGTAACCTGATCGCTGTTCTTGCGGTCGGCCGGATAGCAACCGTTCTGCCATGGGAAGATGGAACGTTCCAAGTGAGGCATGATAGCCAGATGGCGTCCGTCTGCGCTGGCCAGTGCTGCGATAGAATAATCGGAACCGTTCGGATTGCCCGGATATTCATCATAGCTATACTTCGCTACTACATTATATTTATCTTCGTCATATGGCAAAGAGAATTTTCCTTCTCCGTGAGCTACCCAGATACCCAGTTTGCTTCCACTTAAAGAGCCGAACATCACACTGCGGTTAGTCGGGATAGTAAGACCAAGGAAGCGTGATTCGAATTTGTGTGAATTGTTATGTAGCATTTTTCCTTTCTTCTTCAGTTCCGGGTTGATAAGATTGAGTTCCATCATCAACTGGCAACCGTTGCAGACACCTAATGACAATGTATCTTCGCGTGCATAAAATTTATCCAATGCTTCTTTAGCTTTCGGGTTGAACAGGAATGCGCCTGCCCATCCTTTAGCAGAACCCAATACGTCGGAGTTAGAGAAACCGCCACAATAGACGATCATGTTTACATCTTCCAATGTTTCGCGTCCGCTGATGAGGTCGGTCATCGTCACGTCTTTCACGTCGAAACCTGCCAGGTAGAGTGAGTAAGCCATTTCGCGTTCGCCATTCGTACCTTTCTCACGGATGATAGCTGCACGGATACCGCTTGGAGTGCGACGGTCCGGAGTGATACCATATTGAGAAAGCTTGCCTTTGAATTCCGGCATGAAAGCGAATTCAACGGGCTGCATCTTGTAGTTCTCGAAACGTGCTTTAGCACAACCGTTCATAGATTGTTTGCGGTCGAGCAGGTAAGAAGAAGAATACCACACATCACGCATATAGTCGATACCGAATTGGTAAGTAGCTCCGTCTTTAGATACCAGGATGTGACGTTCATCAGTCGGTTTACCCAACTTCATATAGCCTACGCCGGCATCTTCCAGAATCTTCTTCACTTCATCCTTATGCTTGTCGCTGATCTGGATAACGATACCCGGATTTTCAGCAAACAGAATCTTAACGATATCCTGTTCTTTCATCTTGTCGAGGCTGATTTCCATACCGCCTTCTACATTAGAGAAGCACATTTCGAGCAATGTAGTGATCAAACCACCGGCAGAGATATCGTGTCCTGCAAGAATCAATCCTTTGTTGACAAGTTCCTGTACGGCAAGGAAAGCATCACGGAAATATTCGGCATCTTGTACGCAAGGTACTTCGTCACCAACTTTACCCAGAGATTGTGCAAAAGCCGAACCACCCAGTTTCAGTTCATCGAAGCTGAAGTCAATATGATAAAGCGTAGTCTTTTCATTGTTAACCAATACCGGAGATACCACTTTCTTTACGTCGGAGACTTCACCACCGGCAGAAACAATCACAGTTCCCGGAGAAATCACTTTCTCGCCGTTCGGATACTTCTGTGTCATAGACAGAGAGTCTTTTCCGGTAGGAACATTGATCTGCAGCGCGCAACAGAAATCGCTTAAAGCTTTTACAGCTGTGTAAAGACGGGCATCTTCACCTTCTTGAGAGCGGCAAGGCCACATCCAGTTGGCAGACAGTGAAATGCTATCCATACCTTCCGCCATTGGAGCCCAAACAAGATTGGTCAGCGCTTCGGATACAGAAAGAATAGAGCCGGCAGCCGGATCAGCCAATGCTGCTTGCGGAGCATGTCCGATAGAGGTAGCGATACCTTTCTCGCCACGGTAGTCGAGTGCTACGACACCGCAGTCGCTCAACGGCAACTGAAGTTCACCCTGACATTGCTGACGAGCCACTTTGCCTGTAACCGAACGGTCTACCTTGTTTGTCAACCAGTCTTTGCAGGCTACAGCTTCAAGCTGCAATACATTCGTCAGATATTCATGTAGTTTAGACAATTCGTATTTCGGCATTTCATAATGACGTTCTACGGTCTTGTCTACCATATAGGTTTTGGGAGAAGAACCGAACATCTGTTCTACGGCAAGGTCGAACGGACGTACACCGTCAGCCTGTTGGAAAGCGAAACGATGATCGCCGGTTGTTTCACCGACTACGTACATTGGAGCGCGTTCGCGTTCGGCAATCTTACGTACATGTTCAATAGCCTCTTCTTTAATCAGCAGACCCATACGTTCCTGACTTTCGTTAGCGATGATTTCTTTGGCAGACAAAGTCTTGTCGCCGATAGGCAACTTGCTCATATCGATCAAACCACCACATTCTTCCACGAGTTCGGACAGACAGTTTACGTGTCCGGCAGATCCGTGGTCATGGATAGAAACCACCGGATTCACCTCTTCTTCACAAAGAGCGCGTACTACGTTATTGGCACGTTTTTGCATTTCTGCGTTGGCACGTTGCACGGCATTCAACTCGATGCCACTGCTGTAACGACCGGTATCAACAGAAGATACGGAACCGCCACCCAGTCCGATACGGTAGTTGTCACCACCGATAACCACTACTTTGTTTCCAGCTTCCGGTGTGCCTTTCAGGCAGTCACGTTGTGTACCGTAACCAACACCACCGGCAAGCATGATTACTTTGTCGTAACCATAAACTTCTTTGTTTTCTGTATGTTCGAAAGTCAGTACCGAACCGCAGATCAGCGGTTGGCCGAACTTGTTACCGAAGTCGGAAGCACCATTGGATGCTTTGATTAGAATCTGTTCCGGAGTCTGGTATAGCCATTTGCGTACCGGAAGAATCTCTTCCCATTCGCGTCCTTCTTCTGTGCGTGGATAAGAAGTCATGTAGACAGCCGTACCTGCAATCGGCCATGAACCTTTACCACCACCCATACGGTCGCGGATTTCGCCGCCGGTACCGGTAGAAGCACCATTGAATGGCTCAACAGTAGTAGGGAAGTTATGAGTTTCCGCTTTCAGTGAGATAACACTCTTGATGTCCTTTACTTGGAAGAAATCAGGTTTTGAATGATCTGCCGGAGCAAACTGTTCCACAACCGGACCTTCAGCGAAGGCTACGTTATCTTTATAAGCAGAGATTATTTTATTCGGATTTTCCTGTGTAGTCTTTTTAATCATCTGGAACAGGGAAGATTCCTGCTCTACGCCGTCGATGATAAACGTTCCGCCGAAAATTTTGTGGCGGCAGTGTTCGGAGTTGATTTGTGCGAAACCGAATACTTCAGAGTCGGTCAGCTTCCGTCCGAGGTCCTTTTCTACTTTCTTCAGGTAGTCCATTTCTTCTTTGGAAAGAGCCAAACCTTCTTTTTCGTTGTACACTTCGAGATCTTCAATGTAGATGATTGGTTCCGGCTGACGGTTTGTCGTGAATACGTTTTGGTCGAGTCCTTTGTACATGCGTTGGAGCATCGGGTCGTAATCGGCATTTTCGTCCTTAACAGGGAAGTACTCCTCGATGCGGCTTATGCCTTCGAGCCCCATGTTTTGGGTGATTTCTACTGCGTTTGTACTCCAGGGAGTGATCATTTCGCGGCGTGGGCCAACGAAACAGCCTTTCAGGTTTTCTTCACTTTCCATCACGGCTTCGCCAAAAAGCCAGCAGAGTTTATTACTTTCGTCAGGGGTGAGCTGATGGTTGCTCTCTACGGCAATCACGCTCTTGGAAGGGGTTCTGAAAAAAAGAATCATGTTGTATATTTACGATTTTACGATTTACGATTTTACGATTGAAGTTCCTGCAGGAGAAACTCTTCTCTTTTTCTGTGGCGCAAAGATAATCAATTTCGTTGGTGGTAGGAAAAAAATAGAGAATAAATTCCTATACCTTATTTAATATGTTTATTTTCGATGTACGTTTTACTTATTATCGCTATATATAGTGATTCTTGTGTGGAAAAAACGTTAATATACTATCCCCATATCACAAAAAAGTGCGATATTTGCGACATGATTCAGATAGAGACAATATTCGATATATTAGTGAAAGGCTTTATTATTGGCGTTGTTGTGTCCGCACCCCTCGGTCCGGTGGGCGTATTATGCATCCAGAGGACTTTGAATAAGGGGCGTTGGTATGGATTTGTAACAGGTCTGGGAGCCTCTTTGAGCGATATAGCATACGCTTTGCTCACCGGCTACGGGATGAGCTTTGTGTTCGATTATATTAATAAGAATATTTTCTATCTGCAATTATTGGGGAGCATCATGCTACTCCTTTTTGGTATATATACCTTTCGTAGCAACCCGGTGCAGTCCATTCGTCCGGCTTCCTCCAGCAAAGGTTCTTATTTCCATAACTTTATTACCGCATTTTTCGTCACTCTCTCCAATCCCTTGATAATCTTTCTGTTTATCGGACTTTTCGCCCGTTTTGCCTTTGTGCAGCCGGGGGTTCTGGTGTTCGAAGAGATTACAGGATATGTTGCTATTGCTATAGGGGCATTGACCTGGTGGTTGGGGATTACTTACTTTGTGAACAAAGTGCGCACTAAATTCAACTTGCGTGGTATCTGGATACTGAATCGTGTTGTAGGAAGTATTGTAATGCTGGTATCCCTTGCCGGACTGATTTTTACTTTGTTGGGAGAATCACTTTATTAAGAGATAACTTATGAATCAGATAGCACAACAACTGAAAGAGAAGAATATTGCCGAGTACCTTATATATATGTGGCAAGAGGAAGACTTGATCCGCGCCAATCATTGTGAACCGGAAGAGATGGAGGTAAATATAATTGCCCGTTATCCGGCAGATCAGCAGCCTGCCATGAGAGAATGGTATACCAACCTGATTACGATGATGAGTGAGGAAGGAGTACGGGAAAAAGGTCATTTGCAGATTAATAAGAATGTGATTATCAATCTGACAGAATTGCATAACGCATTGGCTTCTTCTCCTAAATTTCCTTTTTACAGTGCCGCCTATTTCAAGGCATTGCCGTTTATAGTAGAATTACGGAATAAAAACGGCAAGAAAGACGAGCCCGAATTGGAGACCTGTTTTGAGGCGTTGTATGGAGTGCTCCTGCTTCGTCTTCAAAAAAAGCCTATCAGTGAAGGTACTGCTAAGGCAGTGGAAGCTATCACTAGTTTCCTTTCTATGTTGGCAAACTATTATGATAAAGACCGTAAAGGTGAATTAAAACTGGATGAATAAATGAGAATTTTGGTAACGGGTGCCAACGGTCAGCTTGGCAATGAGATGCAGGTGCTTGCAAAAGAGAACCCGCAACATACGTATTATTTCACGGATGTAGAGGAGCTTAACATCTGTGACAAGCAAGCCGTTTGGGCTTATATCGCAGAGAAGCGGATTGAGCTTGTCGTGAACTGTGCCGCATATACGGCCGTAGATAAAGCGGAAGATAATTCGGAACTAGCCTATCAATTGAATTGCGAAGCACCGAAACAATTGGCAAGTGCGGCACAATTCAACGGAGCCGCCATGATACAGGTATCTACCGATTATGTCTTTGACGGTACTGCACACACTCCGTATACGGAGGATTGCGACCCTTGTCCGGACTCCGTATACGGCACCACCAAACTGGAAGGAGAATATGACGTGATGAATTATTGCGAGAAAGCAGTTGTAATCCGTACTGCATGGCTTTATTCCACTTTCGGCAATAATTTTGTGAAGACAATGATCCGTCTTGGAAAAGAGTGTGACAGTCTGGGAGTTGTTTTCGACCAGATCGGAACCCCGACTTATGCTAATGACCTGGCACGTGCCATCTATACCATTATAAATAAAGGTATAGTCCGCGGCATCTACCATTTCAGCAATGAAGGCGTTTGTTCCTGGTATGATTTCACAGTGGCTATTCATCGCTTGGCAGGAATAACCTCCTGCAAAGTGAAACCTCTGCATACAGCCGAATATCCTGCAAAGGCCAACCGTCCGGCATACTCCGTACTTGATAAAACAAAAATAAAAACAACATTTGGCATCGAAATCCCCCATTGGGAGGAAAGTCTCCAACGATGCCTGGAGAAATTGGAAATTAAAAATTGAGAGTTGAGAAATAAAAAAGAAACCACTTTGAGTATCATTTTTTAATTTCCAATTTTCAATTCTCAATTTAATAACTATGGCAGATAATACAGAAATTTTGAGACGGCGAACGTTCGCCATTATTGCGCATCCGGATGCCGGTAAGACATCATTGACGGAAAAGCTATTGCTTTTCGGTGGTCAGATACAGGTAGCAGGTGCTGTAAAGAGTAATAAGATAAAGAAGACGGCTACGTCCGACTGGATGGAAATCGAGAAACAACGTGGTATTTCGGTAACGACTTCCGTGATGGAATTCGACTATCGGGATTATAAAATCAACATTCTCGATACTCCGGGTCACCAGGACTTTGCCGAAGACACGTACCGTACATTGACTGCTGTGGACAGCGTTATCATCGTTGTAGACGGTGCGAAAGGTGTGGAAACGCAGACGCGTAAACTGATGGAGGTATGCCGCATGAGAAAGACTCCGGTAATAATCTTCGTCAACAAAATGGACCGTGAAGGAAAAGATCCGTTCGACTTGCTCGATGAACTCGAAGAAGAACTGATGATTCAGGTTCGTCCCTTGTCCTGGCCGATAGAGCAGGGAGCACGTTTCAAAGGAGTATACAACATCTACGAACAGAAACTGGACTTGTACCAGCCATCCAAACAGATGGTAACGGAAAAAGTGGCAGTCGATATTCATACGGAAGAACTGGATCAGCAGATTGGCAAGCCATTGGCAGACAAGCTGCGTGGTGATCTGGAACTGATCGAAGGTGTTTATCCCGAATTTGATTCGGAATCCTATCTCGCAGGAGATTGTGCACCTGTATTCTTCGGATCAGCGTTGAACAACTTCGGTGTGCAAGAGCTGCTGAACTGTTTCGTGGAGATAGCTCCCAGTCCTCGTCCCGTACAGGCAGAAGAGCGTGAAGTGAATCCCGACGAACCGAAATTCACCGGATTCATCTTTAAGATCACAGCCAATATTGATCCCAATCACCGTTCTTGTGTGGCATTCTGTAAGATTTGCTCCGGCAAGTTTGTCCGCAATGCTCCCTATATGCACGTTCGTCATGGAAAGACCATGCGTTTTTCATCGCCCACCCAATTTATGGCACAGCGTAAAACAACGATTGACGAAGCCTATGCAGGAGATATTATCGGTCTGCCGGATAATGGTACCTTTAAGATTGGCGATACGCTGACAGAAGGTGAAATGCTTCATTTCCGCGGATTGCCGAGCTTCTCGCCGGAGATGTTCAAGTATATTGAAAATGCCGATCCGATGAAGCAGAAACAGTTGGCGAAAGGTATCGATCAGTTGATGGATGAAGGTGTGGCACAGTTGTTTGTCAATCAGTTCAATGGCCGTAAGATTATCGGTACGGTGGGACAGTTGCAGTTTGAGGTCATTCAGTACCGTTTGTTGAATGAATACAATGCGTCCTGTCGCTGGGAACCGGTAAGTCTTTATAAAGCCTGTTGGGTAGAAAGCGATGATCCCGCAGAACTGGAAGCCTTCAAGAAACGTAAATACCAGTATATGGCAAAGGATAGAGAAGGGCGCGATGTGTTCCTGGCAGACTCCGGTTATGTACTTCAGATGGCTCAGATGGACTTTAAACACATCAAATTCCACTTTACAAGTGAGTTTTAAAACATATTCCGTTGATTTTAACTAAAAAATCAGGTAAAAAAAGGAAAAACATATCTCATATAAATGAGTGAATAGAAATGAAGACACTATCCTGGGATAAAATTCAGCAAGGGGATGAAGAGGCATTCCGGCAGCTTTATGAGCAATATGCAGATTTACTGTATGGATATGGCATGAAGATAGCCGGTGATGAGACTCTGGTAACCGAGGCGATACAGTCGTTGTTTGTTTACATCTTTGAGAAAAGAGAAACTTGCGCGGCTCCTCAATCCATACCCGCTTACTTATGTGTTTCGTTGAGACACATGATAGTGAACGAACTGAAAAAGGAGAATAGTGGCTCATTAAAATCACTGGATGAAGTAGGCACAAATGAATATCAGTTTGATCTGGAGATTGATATTGAAACTGCTATTATCCGTTCAGAGTTAGAAAAAGAACAGCTAGAAGTTTTGCAGAAAGAGCTGAACAATTTGACAAAGCAACAGCGGGAGGTATTGTATCTTAAGTATTATAAGAAGATGAGTCCGGAAGAAATAGCCCAGGTGATGGGACTCACTTCACGTACGGTTTATAATACTACTCATATGGCTATCTCCAGTTTGCGGGAGCGTATGAGCAAATCTTTCTTGTTGTTGGTAGCAGCTAATTTGTGGATTTTTAATTGAGGTGTGAGATATGGAAAAGTGGACAGAATCTTTAGATAAATACTTAGAAGAAGGAAAACTTCCTCTGGTTGGCGAAATCTTTTCTCGTAAAAAAGAAATAGGTGATAAGCTGAAGTTGCAACGTGAGGAGAGCCATAAGATCGCCTTAAGCCGGAGAAGAAAGCAAGGTACGGGAAGAAGTTTCTCTTTTTCATGGGGAGCGGCAGCGGCAGTTGTCCTTCTTTTGGGGATAGGCGGTTACTTCCTGGCAGAAGAAAAGGTGGTGACTGATAATACGGCTATGAACTATGAATTTCCGGATGGCAGCACTGTGCAGGTGATGGAAAATTCCCGCCTGACTTACAATCATATCACATGGCTTTGGGAGCGCAAATTGCAACTGTTGGGTAAAGCCTCTTTTAATGTAACCAAAGGCAAGACATTCACCGTCCGTACAGAAGCCGGCGACGTGACCGTACTGGGAACGAAATTCCTCATCGATCAGCAGGGAAAGAAGATGACCGTCAACTGTGAGGAAGGAAGCGTGAAAGTTGAGACTGCTGTAGGTAAGCGTACATTGCTTGCCGGAGAAAGCGTGCATTGCGATGAGAACAAGATTGTGCCGGTAGAGAAAAAGGCAGAAGAATCGGAGTTCCCCGAGGTGTTGGGGTATGAAGACGATCCGCTGATAAATGTAGTGGCAGATATTGAACACATATTTAAGGTAACAGTCGTCGGGCACGAGAAGTGCGAGGGATTGACCTACAACGGGACGGTTTTGACGAAAGACCTGAACGCCACACTGGAAAAAGTCTTCGGCTCGTGTGGAATCAGTTATCAAATTCGAGGGAAAGAAATTATTTTGCAATAAAAAAAGCCTCTTCTGGATAGTCAGGAGAGGCTTTTTTGTTTTTCTTCAAATTTTCTTCATTTTTTCTTGGTAAAAAACAAACGGATGCTTCTCTTTCTAATATAAGAGCTATTTAATGATGTTTGAAAAAAACGGTAGAATTAATTAGAAGATTAAATGTTGTAGAAGGAATTATCCGGCCATCTTCCTTATTAGGAATAAAGGCCGGAGCTCAAAACAAACAATATTTCGAAAAGAATACAAACTAGGGCTCAAAGCAAACAATAGACAGTGGGCAGATGAAAAATTCCTGCCGGAGACGTAGGTCAGAAATGGTTCCCTCACCAGGGTTATATGAGCTTTAGAAGGCTTGTTTTTCCCGATCAAACAAGTTGGCTTAAAAGGGTTTTTCAACTAGACTGCTACGCTAATTAAAAGAATGAAAGCCGTGATGGTGCATGAGAGGTTTAACAAGACCGGTTTTATCTGGTAATTTAATAGGTTAAGAAGAGGGTATGAAACCAGATGAGGGCTAAACCGGTTTATCATTGAGTATTTTTATTTAATAATTGTTTTATCAGAGTGTGAGAGAAAGTTGAGGGGCTTTCTCTCACATTTTTTTGTAATAAGTTTCTGCTCATAAATACCCTGATTATCAATCAGAGAAATGACAGTTTTATACATTATATTCCTTTCTTAATTTATTTTATAATAAAAATTTGGTATTTTCGAACGCTTTTTAGACGAACAACTTAAATTACTAATAGTTTATTATATGGAAAATATCGAAACAGCGATCCTGCTGATGGTGGTCGGAATGGCTACCGTGTTTGTTATTCTGCTGATTGTGATTTATTTAGGTAAGTTGTTGATTACATTGGTCAACAAGTACGCCCCCGAAGAAGTGGTTCCTGTGAAGCGGGAAGCACCGCGAGGTCCTACACCTGTTCCGGGAAATATTTTAGCAGCCATTACTGCTGCTGTGAATGTAGTGACACAGGGTAAAGGAAAAATCACTAAAGTAGAAAAATTATAAATCTATAAAGAATATCACTGAAAGACATGAAAAGAGAAGTAAAGTTTAGCTTGGTTTTCCGAGATATGTGGCAATCAGCCGGAAAATACGTACCTCGTGTAGACCAACTCGTAAAGGTAGCTCCGGCCATCATTGAAATGGGTTGTTTCGCCCGTGTAGAAACAAACGGCGGAGGTTTTGAACAGGTAAATTTATTGTTTGGTGAAAACCCGAATACAGCCGTGCGCGAATGGACAAAACCGTTCCATGAAGCCGGTATTCAAACCCATATGCTCGACCGCGCACTGAACGGACTCCGTATGAGCCCCGTTCCGGCAGACGTCCGCAAATTATTCTACAAAGTAAAGAAAGCACAAGGAACAGACATTACCCGTACGTTCTGCGGATTGAACGATGTGCGTAATATCGCTCCTTCCATCACATACGCAAAGGAAGCAGGCATGATTTCACAATGCTCGCTTTGTATCACTCATTCGCCTATTCATACGGTAGAGTACTATACCAATATGGCATTGGAACTCATCAAACTGGGTGCAGACGAAATCTGTATCAAAGATATGGCAGGTATCGGCCGTCCCGTATCATTAGGTAAGATTGTAGCCAATATCAAGGCAGCACATCCTGAAATCCCTGTTCAGTATCATAGCCATGCAGGTCCCGGATTCAATATGGCAAGCATCCTCGAAGTATGCGAAGCAGGTTGCGATTACATCGATGTGGGTATGGAACCACTCTCATGGGGAACTGGTCATGCTGATTTGCTTAGTGTACAAGCCATGCTGAAAGATGCCGGATATCAAGTGCCTGAAATTAATATGGAAGCCTACATGAAAGTGCGTGGCATGATTCAGGAATTTATGGACGACTTTCTCGGCCTGTATATCAGCCCGAAAAACCGCCTGATGAACTCCTTGCTGATTGCTCCCGGACTTCCCGGCGGTATGATGGGTAGTCTGATGGCCGACCTCGAATCCAATCTGGAATCTATCAATAAATATAAGGCAAAACACAATCTGCCGTTTATGACAC
The DNA here is from genome assembly GCF_015558905.1 of Bacteroides sp. D55t1_190419_B8. Classification (NCBI taxonomy): domain Bacteria; kingdom Pseudomonadati; phylum Bacteroidota; class Bacteroidia; order Bacteroidales; family Bacteroidaceae; genus Bacteroides; species Bacteroides sp. D55t1_190419_B8. The sequence continues at coordinate 8,701 of NZ_JADMOU010000043.1, read as the reverse complement.
AAGATCAGCTTCTCATCAAGCTGTTTGACGAAGTGGCTTACGTATGGCCTCGTGTCGGTTATCCTCCATTGGTGACTCCGTTCAGTCAATATGTGAAGAACCTTGCCATGATGAACGTGATGGCGATGGAAAAAGGGAAAGACCGTTGGGGAATGATTGCCGATGACATTTGGGACATGATTCTGGGTAAAGCCGGACGTTTGCCGGGCAAACTTGCTCTGGAAATCATTGAAAAGGCGGAACGTGAAGGCCGCAAGTTCTTCGAAGGCGATCCACAGAACAACTATCCGGATGCTCTTGATAAATATCGCAAACTGATGAAAGAGAACAAATGGGAAGCCGGACAGGACGACGAAGAACTCTTCGAATATGCGATGCACCCGGCTCAATACGAAGCCTACAAGAGTGGCAAAGCTAAAGAAGACTTCCTCGAAGACGTGGCAAAACGCCGTGCCGAAAAAGATAAATCACCGGAAGAAGATGTCAAACCGAAGACACTGACCGTACAGGTAGACGGACAGGCTTATCGTGTCACTGTAGCTTATGGTGATACCGAGCTTCCTGCTACTCCTGCGAGTGCTGCCGCTGCTCCGGCAGGCGAAGGCAAAGAGGTGCTTTCTCCGTTGGAAGGCAAGTTCTTCTTGGTGAAAAATGCACAAGAAACTGCTTTGCAAGTAGGCGACACGGTGAAAGAAGGAGACGTAATCTGCTATGTAGAAGCGATGAAAACCTACAATGCGATTCGCGCTGAATTTGGCGGCACAGTGACTGCTATCTGTGCCAACCCGGGAGATGCTGTTTCAGAAGATGATGTATTAATGAGGATAGGATAATGAACGAAATATTTGAGAACTTATATGACATGACTGCGTTCAGCAATATCATTGCCGAACCGCAGTTCCTGATAATGTATGCCATCGCGTTCATCCTGCTCTATCTCGGAATTAAGAAACAGTATGAACCGTTGTTGCTTGTGCCTATCGCTTTCGGTGTGTTGCTTGCCAACTTCCCCGGAGGAGATATGGGTGTGATTCAGGCTGATGAGAATGGTATGATTATGGTGAACGGAGTGATGAAGAACATCTGGGAAATGCCTCTGCATGACATTGCCCACGAACTCGGCATCATGAACTTTATTTACTATATGCTGATTAAGACAGGTTTCCTGCCTCCGATCATCTTCATGGGTGTCGGTGCGTTGACGGACTTCGGACCGATGTTGCGTAACCTGCGTCTTTCTATTTTCGGTGCAGCCGCACAATTGGGTATCTTTACCGTGCTGTTGGTGGCTATCCTGATGGGATTCACTCCGAAAGAAGCTGCCTCTCTGGGAATTATCGGTGGTGCGGATGGGCCGACGGCTATCTTTACCACCATCAAACTTGCTCCGCATTTGCTGGGTCCTATTGCCATTGCAGCTTACTCATACATGGCACTCGTTCCGGTGATTATTCCGCTGGTAGTGAAGCTGTTCTGTACGAAGAAAGAGTTGAGTATCAACATGAAAGAGCAAGAAAAGATGTATCCCTCAAAGACGGAAATCAAGAATCTGCGTGTATTGAAGATTATCTTCCCGATTGTGGTAACTACCGTTGTGGCCCTCTTCGTGCCAAGTGCTGTGCCATTGATCGGAATGCTGATGTTCGGTAACCTGGTGAAAGAGATCGGAACCAATACATTCCGTTTGTTCGATGCTGCTTCCAATAGTATCATGAATGCAGCTACTATCTTCCTCGGATTGTCTGTAGGGGCAACAATGACTGCCGAAGCATTCCTCAACTGGACAACAATCGGTATCGTGATCGGTGGATTCCTTGCATTTGCACTTTCTATAACCGGTGGTATTTTCTTTGTGAAACTAGTGAATCTTTTCTCGAAGAAGAAAATCAATCCGCTTATCGGTGCAACCGGTTTGAGTGCTGTTCCGATGGCAAGCCGCGTAGCCAATGAAATAGCTTTGAAGTACGATCCGAAGAATCACGTATTGCAATACTGCATGGCAAGCAACATCTCCGGCGTAATCGGTTCTGCCGTAGCCGCGGGTGTGTTAATTTCCTTCCTTGCGTAGTCAATATAGCTGACCTTATATACAATAATCCGGAGATATGGGTATTGCCCATTTTCCGGATTTTTTATTATATACTGCTTTATGAATGCAGATTTCAGATTCTTCTTTTATTCACTAATCACTTTTCTGTATTCCGCTACCGCCATCTTTTCCGACAGATACGCATTAATCAGATTTGTGTGTGCTTGTGTCCATGATAGTTGTGCCGACAACACATCTACCATATTCGCTTTTCCCTCATTGTAAGAGAACGAAACCAGGTCGAGATTTTCATTGGCCAGATTCATAGTCTCGGTGGCAGTTTTCACTTGATATTCCGTTTCCGTCAGTTTGGTTAGTGCGGCAGAAAGTTCCTCGTTGATATTGTCCGTCACATAACTCTGTTGCAGTTTCTGTATTCCGATGTATGCTTTTTGCTGGCGGTTCGTTTTGAACCGGGCTCCCCACCGGAAAATCGGGATATTGATATTAATGCCGACGATGGGATTGAAAGATACATCATATCCGAGATTAGGCGTAGCCGTAGCCCATCCGCCACTGAAATACATATTCAGTTGCGGGTTGAACTGACTAAGAGCCGCTTTGCGCTGTGCCTCACTCTTCATGATGTTCACTTCCGTACTTTCAAAATCCGCACGGCGTTGCAACACATTCTCTAAAGAAAGTATCTGTACCGGGGCAGAAGCCTTGTCAATCGTATAAAGACTGTCTACAGGACTATTGGGCTCTTCTCCCATTAAGATATTCAGCTTTTGCAGGGCCAGCGTATAGTTCTGGCGAGCCTTGATATATTGCAGTTCCGCTTCTTTTAACCGGGTGGAAATCATTAATAAATCCGTGCGGCTAATCATCCCGTCGCTGAAACGATCCTGTATGATGTCATACTGCTGTTTCACGATGCTTTGATACTTATCCGCTGCTTGCAACATAGCTTGTGAGGCAGAAGCATTCCAGTAAACCGCATCACTTTGATAATGAATCTGGTCGATGGTAAGCTCCTCGTTCAGCTGATTCAGCTTTTCATCCGCTTTGGCAATCTTGTGCTGGGCGTTGAGTGCTCCTCCTGTGTACAATGGTTGCGAAACGATAAATACTCCTTGATAAGTATGATTGCGGTATTCGCCCAATGGCTCGTTCCATGCACTAAGGTCGCTCATGTTAAGCGTACCGTCCGCATTGACATCGATTTTAGGTAAGAAACCGGTATGAGCAATTTTCCGTGCTTCCGTACTTGCCATTGTCTTTAGTTTCTGTTGCTTCAGTATTTGGCTGTAAGCTTCCACCTTATCCCGGTAGGCTTCCCGGCTAAGATAAGGCTGTTGTGCCCCGGCCGTGAGGCCGAGGAACAATAGAGACAGAGTTATAAGTTGAGTTTTCATTTTATTCAATCTAAACAATAAATTCAAGTTTCATATAAGAATAGCCAATTAGCCTTTGATTCTCTGAATGGCACAATAAGCTACCGGAAGAACAAACAATGTCAGCGCCGAAGCCACCAACAAACCTCCCATAATCGTAGCCGCCATACCGCCAAACATTGCATCGAACAACAATGGTAACATACCCAGAATAGTAGTACCGGACGCCATTGCTACAGGAATAATACGGCTGGTCGTGGCACTGACAACAGCATCCAACGGTTTTTTGCCTGTCTTTGCCTCCAGGTCAATCTGCTCTACAAGCACAATCGCGTTTTTGATATTCATACCAATCAGTCCGAGCAACCCCAAAATAGAGAAGAAGTCGAACGACTTGCCGAGTAACACCAATCCTAACACGATACCGATAAAGATAAGCGGCAGCATCAACAGAATCACTGTCGGTTTACGGTACGTCCTGAACAAGAACAACAGAGTGACAAACATCAGGAAGAACGTCAACGGCAAGTTCTTGGCCAGCGCCTCATTAGATTCCACCTGACTTTCCTGCTCCCCGAAATATTTCATTGTATATCCCTCCGGCACTTTTATTTCTTTCTGTACCAGCGGCCAAACCTCATTGAAAGCAGCAATCGCATTTACCCCGCGACGCGGATCGCACTGTGCCATCATCACCATTTGCCGGTTGTAATCTTTCACGTTCGAGAAACGGTACTGGAAATCAAATTCCGATACCACCTGTTCCAGGCTGCTTGTCTCATTCCCTGTGCCAAACACAGGCAACGTGCGCAAGTCATTGATGCGGAATGAATCCACCGTGTTGTCCTTCAATAAGATAGGCAACACCTGATCCCCCTGCCGGTATTCTCCGAGCGTCATACCCGTAGTTCCGATCTGGATACTCTGTGCCATGCCCTGACGGGATACCCCTAATGGCTGTGCCCGTTCGGGACTATATATCGGTTTCCACACAGGAATCTTGTTTCCCCACGAATTGCGTATGTTGATTAAATCCGGATTCCGGTGCATAATCTCCAATGCCTGATTGGTGAGTGCCACAAGTGTGTCTACATCCGGTCCTATAAACCCGATTTCGATAGCGGCATCCACCGCGGGCGACAGCTTGAACAGACTTGTACGCGTAATCGCATTCGGATAATTCGCCTTCATATATGCGTCGAAATCTTCCTCATACTCTTTTGTATATTTACTGTCTGTTAATTCAATCAACACATTGGCAAAATTCGGTTTCGGTCCTACGGAAGTGGAAGCGAGGTAATACCTTAACGGCGTGCTGCCGAAGGTGATCGACACTTTTTTCACTTCCGGCTGCTTTGCCAGATGCTCTTCCACCGATTTCATCTCTTTCACCACATCGTTGATGCTATATCCGTCGGGATAGAACACGTCTGCCCGGAAATAGGGCTTGTCCAAAGAAGGGAAGAAGTTTTGCGGCATCGTCCCCATGATAATCAGCGAAGCAACGAAAAGCACTACCATCGAACCCAGTGTCAACGTTTTCCTACGAATCAGTGTACGGAGGATAGAAGCGAATTTGTGATAAAACGGTTTATCATACGGGTCTTTGGCACCATCTTTTGCTTTCGCTTTCAGGATGAAATTACCAAAAACGGTGGTCTGCGTCAGTGCAAGTACCCAGCTCAATCCCAACGAGATGGCAAGTACCACAAAAAGCGGTTTCACAATTTCCGCTACGGCAGAAGGAGCAAGGTAGAGCGGAAGGAACGAACAGATAGCGATAAAAGTAGCCCCGAGCAATCCCCATTGCGGCCCCGTTGCACCATCTATTAGTGCTTTCCGCCGGTCTACTCCACGGGCAATGGCAATCTGTGCGTTATCCGTCACCACAATGGCGTTGTCCACCAGCATACCCATGGCGATGATAAATCCCGCCAACGAAGTACGGTTCAGCCCGACACCGAAGAAAGACATGATAAGCAATGTACCTCCAATGGAGAAAATAAGTGACGAACCGATCAGCATACCTGCACGCAAGCCCATCACCAACATGATAATCACAATCACAATCAGAATAGATTCGATCAGATTGATGATAAATCCGTTGTTGGCTTCATTGGCTATCTCGTTTTCCAGATATAGACTTTGTAGCTCCAATCCCACAGGCATCAGTGGCAGCAATTCGTCCAGCTTGGCTTTCACATTCTTACCCGTTTGCACCACATCCCGTTGCGGGTCGGTGGAGACACCGATGCCGATGGCACGTTTGCCGTTCACGTGCATAATGTTGGATGGGGGATCCATGTATCCTTTTTCGATAACGGCGATATCACCGAGTTTCACCTGTCCGGCCTTTGTGGTAATTACTTGGTTGCGAATATCGTCTACAGTGGTGTACATGCCGTTGGCAGTCACCCGGAGTTGTTGCTCGCCGGCACGGATTTCTCCGGTATTGATAATCTGATTCTGCGATTGCAGCAGACTGGCAAGCTGTTTCGGGTCGATGCCCATACCTACGAGCTTATTAGTAGAAATGAAAATATTAACCACTTCTGTCTGCGTTCCGAACAAAGCCACTTTCATCACTCCGTCTGCCGTCACTACCTGTGTCTTGATCCGTTCCGCCCAGTTGCGCATCTCTTCGTATGTGTAACCGTCGTCCGCCGTCAGACCGTAATAGATGCCGAACACGTCACCGAAATCATCGGAAACAGTTGGTGCGGAAGCACCGCTTGGCAACTGTGGCTGTATGTTGAGCACCTTCCGTCGTAACTCGTCCCACTTCTGTGGAATGGAGCTTGCTGACAAGGAAGGTTGTAATTCGAATGTGATTTTTGAAAGCCCGTACATAGATTCTGATTTAATCTTGTACACACCGCTCATACTTTGAATCTCGCGGGAGATGGGCTCGGTAATCAACCGCTCCACTTCAGCCGGTTCGGCACCCGGATAACGGGTCATGATAACCGCCGACTTTATCACGAAAGGAGCATCCTCTTTCTTGCCTAGCTTGCCAAAGGAAGTGATTCCCCCAATCAGCAGCACGGCAAGAAAGAAATAGATGATTTTCGTATTATCTAATGAATATCTAGCTAAACTCATAATAAATGATAGTTGATAGTTGATAAATGATAGTTGGGATTAAATGATAGTTGACAATTGATAAATGATAGTTGGTAAGTGATCGGTAAAAAAAATGATTACTAGCCGATTCCAATTAGCAGTACCCTATGGCACAGCCCACTATCATTTATCACCTATCACCTATTATAGATTCTCCTTCCACTAGTTGGTGTACGCCTGCAATGACGATTTTTTCACCGGGTTTCAAACCTTCCGAGATGAGTGCCTGTGCTTCTCCGGTCGGGGCGTTGACGGTCACTTCCCGTTTGTGGACTTTGTTGTCTTCTACCACCCAGACATACATTTTATTCCCTTCACTTTCACCGAATACGGCACTAAGTGGTACAATCGTCCAGCTATCCTGCACCAACGGACCTACATCTGCTGTGAAACGGATGCCACACGTGAAACCGGGTTTCACTGCATAAAGATCACGGTCGAATGACGGGTCGTCAATCGTGATACTGACCGGGATACCTGTGCCATCGGTCGAAATATCCAGATATTCTTCCAGTTTCGCTTGAAACACGTGTCCTTTGAAGGTATCAAACTCAACAAGGAAACGCGGATCTTTGGCGCGCAACAAATAAAGATAAGCATCCGGAATGGTGAATTTGATACGCAGATTATGCGTGTTGACAAGCTGAACGATACCTTCACCGGAGTTGACACGCTGATAGTTTTCTACCAGTCGTTTTTCGATAGAACCGTCGAAAGGAGCGGTCAGTTTAGTGTCGCGCATATTGTTGGCAGACAGTTCGTATTCAGACTTCGCCTTTTGGAAGTTGGCGAGGCTGATTTCATATTCCTGTACGGAGATCGCTTGCCGGGAGAGGAGCCGTTTGTTACGTTCCACTTGTGCGGAAGCCGTTTCGTATGCTGATTTTGTAGCAGCATATTGCAACGCGATGTCTCTGGGGTCGATAGCTGCTATGAGTTGTCCCTTTTTCACTTTCTGTCCTTCGATGACAGGAAGCTGGATGATTTGTCCGTTGACCCGGAAAGCCAGCTTCACATATTCCACCGCTTCCACGATTCCCGAGAAATCTTTTCTGATAATCGATCTTGACTCGACAATCGTAGTCTTTACGGGACGGGCAGTTGTCGTTGTCGTTTCTTTTTTCTGTCCGCAGCCAGCAAGCAAGATTGCAGCCGCAGCCGCCAGGACGAATCCAATTTTCTTTTTCATATACCACGTTGATGTTTAGAGGTTTTGCGTTGATAAATAGCGAATAATATACTAAAACAACTCCCGTTTATTTATGTTCAACATTCCTATCTTTTCATATTCTGCCTCTTAACCATTATATGGAACACAAAAAAACGGGAACTTTACCGTTTCTAAGGTAAAATTCTCATCCAACTCTTTTGAAGGTTATTGCATTATTCATAACGAAACCGTACGAATTTGAATTAAATGAACTATTTCACCACAGAGGACACGGAGGACACAGAGGTTATAATAATCTCTGAATTAGAACTCTGAAAACTCTGTGTCCTCCGTGTCCTCTGTGGTGAAAACCGTGTAATAATGTGTCAATATGCTAATTGTTTACGCTGTGTCCCACATGGTAATTGGCATATTAACATATTGGCGTTTTGATTCATCATTAGCAGGTGCACTGACAATTATTCACTATTGGAACCTTTTGCACAGCCTTTTTATCCAACTGTTACTACGTATAACGTTGTTATTCTCTCCAATCGCTTTTTTCAAATCCCGGATTCGTTCGTTTTGTCTTTTCATTGCTGCTTGTATCTCGTTTATCAACGTATTTATTTCCTTTTGCAACTGAATTTCCTTTTCTTTCAATTGAATAATGTGGGCGTATTTCTCGCAGACCATCGTTTTGTCTATACACAGTTGTTCCAGCGTATCAATATATTCTGTTGTAATACCGGCTTTACTTCGGCGAAAGAGTTCCAGAATACATTCTTCGTCAACGTTCGGAACATTGTCTATGTATAACATAGGGAATTGTCCCATTTCCACCCAAAGCAGGATCGCTTCTTTTTCGATGTGATACTTAATCACTGCTTTTTCTACACTAATCCATTCTGGCATATCGCTTTTGTTTTGGTACTGATATACATATCTACACTGGAAATCCTTCCGTCCCCGGAGGGATTTCTTTTTAATTATACGTATCTG
>NZ_JADMOU010000042.1:0-38297 GCF_015558905.1 Bacteroides sp. D55t1_190419_B8 | reverse complement strand
GCAGATACGTATAATTAAAAAGAAATCCCTCCGGGGACGGAAGGATTTCCAGTGTAGATATGTATATCAGTACCTTTTTTTTTTAATAGCTGTGGTCTTCGAATTTTTGATTATTAATAGTCTACATCTCAAGTATTAAGACTTATCGTGTGAATTGTTAATACTTGAGATCTAAACTATTAGTGTTTTTAGTTTTTCAGTGCGAATTACCAATTATCAGATTCGTTACCAACAAGACCGTTTTTTACAGCTTCTTCAATTTTATCAATGATGACATTTGAATATGCATGAGCCATAACCAGTGCTTTTGATGAAGTTTTTTTTGCTTTGTGTGCATCTTTTTCCACAAAAGGATAGCAGCTTTCAAGCGGCCATTGTTCATTAGATAATACAGGCTTTGTAGAACCATTGGAAAAAGCAGACATTACGCCTCCACCAACAGATTTTTCGACATCGTAACACTGTACGGTATAAGTTACACGAATTTTTTTGTCTTTGATATCAACTTTGATAATTGGATGCATACTAACATTGTATGCGTTCATTCCACCTACATGGCCTGCAATATTAGCAACATATCCTTTGCCAATAATAACCCCAGCGTCTTTATCATTAAGCTGAATGACAGAATTTGCATCATTAAAAGACTCAACAAACCAATGATTAAGAGTAATATATAATTTCTCTTTCGTTTGTTCTCCACACTCAATGACCTGTGTGTATGTCAAAGATTTGTTTTTATCCAATGATAATTGAGAGCCTATATTGGCTGCTGCATTTTCCCACTTATCGCCAAACTTTTCTTTGGCATACTTTTCAAGTTCTTCACTCCGCATAAGTTGTGCGCTTACACTAATTGCCGTAAATCCAATTAGAATACTAAAAATAATTCTTTTCATACAAAAAAGTTTTTTCTTTCCCCTTTCTAGAAAAAGGAAAGATATTAATAATAATGTGTTAGACTGAGATTATAGAATTGTAGTTCAAATCAGGGAGACTTGTTATTGTTGCTGTATATTATTACAGTATTGTTTTTAGAATAGTTTGTATTTGATATAGAGTCATTAATTGGCAAGAGTGGATTTGCTTTCATATCATTATGTTTATTTTGTCTAAGTGTTTATTTTAAAATTGGAAATATAAGCTTGTTTGTTCTACTGTATAACTATTTCTTGCGACAAAGGTAATGATATATTTTGTAAATTAGTCATTGTTGAAGAAAAATTATACTTAATCTTTCATGTTTGCATAAGTAATAGCTGTTTGTTGTGTATATATGTGCTACACGCAGGATATATATGCGCTACATATTGGCTATATATATCCTGCGCATTGGCTATATATATCCAATACGCTGGAGATATATACACAACATGTTCATAATTAATAATGTATTTGAGCCTTTTGATATTTGTTTTTGAATATCTTCAGAAAAGTAGAGTAAAAATTTGATTGTATTCAAACTTATTTGTTCCTTTACAAACTATAAACATACAAAAACAAATATGAAGAGTTTACTGTTCTTAATGATTACTGCACTAATGTTTGCTGGATGTAGCAAAGATGAAGAAAAAGATGAGTTTTATGAAAAACAAATTACTGTGAATGAATTAGAGTCTGGTACGGGAACATATGTAATGAACAAAGGTTCATATACATATTACTTAGTTTTTGAAAATGGGAAATTAGGGTACTATACATATAAAGGGGGTAAATTTACAAGCATTCACTCTGTTGATTATTCCATAAATAAGAATGATCTCAACCTTGTTAAACATCCATACATGGAAGAAGTTTTGGGAGGTGAAAGAGAATACTATACTCTTTATATCAGTTTTGTTCATTGGGGACATGAGAAAACGACAGATTATGGAACTGGAGGTGAGCAGTTATTGATTAGAGGTGATAACTATCCCTATGAATTTGCGACAGGATATTATGATAAGAGTTCTATTTCTTTAAAATAGTGAATCTAAAAACTTAAAGCTATAAGAAATTGTAGAGCATGAAAAAGATAATTCTTACTATAATTCTATTTTGATTATTCAATGGAGACTCTTGTTGTTAGATCGGTAGCACCTCCAACAGTAGAAGGTAGTGATTTGGGATATAACTTTAGTAAAATATGTAAGATCTATGTGCCTGATACTTCAGTAAATACTTATAAAGAAAATAGCTGGTGGTCTCAATATGCAAGTAGAATATATCCTTTGTCAATGTTGCCAAAAGAATAGAAATGTAGATACAAGAAAATCGCCCTGCTTTTATTGAGTAGGGCGGTTATTTATTGGGCGTCGATGCACGCATTTTGATTTCCGCATCCAACACGATTGAATGATTGGGAGATGCCGGATCTTTGATTTTCTCTAAAATCAGTTCGGCTGCGCTTTTTCCCATTTGGTACAAAGGTGGTTCTACTGTAGTTAATTTGGGATAAACTATGTTGGAAAGTTCTGTTCCTGAAAAACTGGCAATGGCGATTTCTTCGGGTATTTTTTTTCCAAGTTCCCTCAATCTGTTCATAGCTCCAATGGCCAATGTTTCTGTAAAAGCGAAAATTGCATTGAAAGGAATATTTCTTTCCACTAATATATCCGCAGCTTTTTTCCCTTCCTCAAAAGTCATGCCGGTTTTTATCAGCATATTATTCTTATCAAAAGGAATTCCGAATTTAGCTAAAGCGTCTTTGTATCCTCTGACACGTTCAATGGAGTTGTAAATATCGTCCGGTCCCTGTATATGAACAATCTGTTTGCGTCCGCTTCGGATCAGACTTTCTACGAGAAAGAATGATTTCATATAATCGTCCACTATTACCTGCGGGACTTCAAGCCCATAGGGAATGCGATCGTAGAACACCATAGGCATTCCTGCTTGCTGTAAACGAGCATATTCCTCCTTGTTTCTTTTATAACTGCAAAGGCAGATGATGATGCCATCCACCATGAAGCCTTCCATCAGTTGTAGGTTCTCTTTTTCTTTTTCCGGGTCTCCTCCGGACTCTGCAATAATCACCTTTATATTTTTGGTGTGAAGTACTTCTTGTATTCCATTTATTACTCGTGAAGCAAACGGCGTAACCATTTCAGGAACTATCACTCCCACGGTATTAGTATGTCCATATTTAAGGTTGATTGCTACAGGGTTTGGCCTATATCCCAATCTTTTAGCCGCTTCTATTACCTTTTCTTTCGTTTCTTTACGGATATTCTTGTCATCTCCCAGCGCACGAGATACAGTGGAAACGGATATTGACAAATGCCGAGCGATGTCTTTAATGGTTATATACTTCATGTTGAATGATTGTTTAAATCAAAGCAAAGATATCGATTTCAATCAATAAATCCTAATATTGGAGTAAAATACAAATCCCATTTGTTTTTGTGCAATGTTTTTGTAACGTTTGCAGATTTTGGGAACGTTCCCGCAATCGTTTGCAGGCAAAAGAGTTAGGAAAAAACTTTTTTTCAAGCTCTCATTCTTTATCTTTGTTACACCAACATGATGTCGAACTAAAGAAAAAGAAACTATGAAAACACATCTCTTTTCTTGTAAGTGCGGTCGAAAGCACATCAAAGTTTACCACTTATTTGAACCGGTAATAATTAATATATATGATTGATTTTAAGACGATTCATTATAAATTTGGTACCAACGTTTAAATTAAAGGATAAAAAACGAGCATGGACAAGAAAGTACAAAGTATAGAAATTGCGAAACAGGTTCCAATTGTGGGCAACTATGATGTAGTTGTCTGTGGTGGCGGACCTGCTGGTTTTATAGCGGCAATTGCAGCTGCTCGCAGTGGTGCGAAAACAGCTATTGTGGAACAATATGGTTTTTTAGGTGGAATGGCTACAATGGGGCTTGTTACTCCTTTAAGTGTATTCACTTATAATAATGAAAAGGTGATAGGTGGTATTCCATGGGAATTTATCGAACGGCTGGAGAAGATGGGAGGCTGTATCATTGAGAAACCTCTTGGCAATGTAGCTTTTGATCCGGAGCTTTATAAGCTTTTATGTCAGCAAATGATGCAGGAAGCCGGTGTGAATATGTATATGCACTCCTACTTAAGTGGTTGTCAGGCAAAAGACGGCAAAATATCCTGTATCCTCTTTGAGAATAAGAATGGGACAGAGGCCATCAGTGCCGATATGTATATCGATTGTACAGGGGATGGCGACCTTGCCGCTATGGCGGGCGTTCCGATGCAAACAGATGAATGTAAACCTCTGCAACCTCTTTCCACCTATTTTATATTAGGAGGCGTGGATACAGATTCGCCCATGATAATCGATGCCATGCACCATAATAAACAAGGGCAGAATTGTCATTGCATTGCAGTTCGTGAGAAACTTTTGGCAATGAAAGAGGCACTTGGCATCCCCGAGTTCGGAGGTCCTTGGTTTTGCACCACTCTTCGCCCGGGTGAAGTAACAGTTAATATAACCCGTACTGCAGGAAATGCCATCGATAATAGAAATTTTACCGCAGCGGAATGTCGCTTGCGAGAAGACGTATTTAAAATAGCACGAATCTTTAAAGAGAACTTTGAGGAGTTTAAAAACAGTTATGTGACGACAGTCGCTGTACATGCCGGTATTCGTGAGACACGCCGTATCAAAGGTGTACATACTATTACAGCAGAAGAATATGTGAATGCTTATAAATATTCTGATAGCGTATCACGCGGTGCACATCCTATAGATATTCATGTTGCAGCAGGTGCGGAACAGAGCGTAACTTTCCTTAAAAAAGCAGCGTATGTACCTTTTCGTGCTCTTATAGCTGAAGATTTTCCGAATCTGCTCGTAGCAGGACGCTGTATTAGTGCCGATAAGATCTCCTTTGCGTCACTTCGCGTTCAGGCAAGTTGTATGGGGGTAGGACAAGCCGCAGGAGTGGCAGCTGCACAATGTATAAAGGCAGGTGTGACAGTACAAAAGGCTGATATTCACAATCTCATAAAGGAATTGAAGAAAATTGGAGCAATTATATAAAGAATATGGAACAGTTAGATTATATTATTATTTTACTCTACTTTCTCGGATTGATTGCCGTGAGTGTTGTGATGTCCCGGAAAATCAAAAACTCCGAGGATATGTTTATTGCCGGGCGAAATTCTTCGTGGTGGTTGTCGGGAGTCTCTTCTTATATGACCATCTTCTCGGCAAGTACCTTTGTTGTCTGGGGAGGTGTCGCTTATAAGTCGGGACTTGTTGCGGTAGTCGTTGCACTTTGCCTTGGCGTAGCATCGTTTATTGTCGGTAAATGGATCTCGGGTAAATGGCGGGAGCTACGTATCAAATCGCCGGGGGAGTTCCTCACCATCCGGTTTGGACACCGTACAGTAAGTTTTTATACGATTTCAGGGATTGTAGCCCGTGCGGTGCATACGGCAGTGTCTCTGTATGCGGTAGCGGTTGTGATGTGTGCATTAATTAAAGTCGATGGTGGCAGTATTTTTGCAAGTACGGGTATGATGGGCGATTCACCGACGGGTTACTTTAGTATTTGGTGGGCGCTTCTCATTCTTGGTGCTATCGCTCTTGGATATACCATTGCTGGAGGATTTCTTGCGGTACTAATGACTGATGTAATTCAGTTTGGAGTGCTCCTGGTCGTGGTTGTATTTATGATACCTCTTTCATTTAATGCAGTTGGAGGTGTAAGTGCATTTATTGATAAGGCAAATGAGATACCGGGATTCTTCTCGGGTACATCTCCGACCTATACATGGGGGTGGCTTTTACTGTGGGTATTTCTCAATGTGTCCATGATTGGCGGCGACTGGCCGTTTGTACAGCGATACATAAGCGTACCTACTACAAGAGATGCGAAAAAGAGTACTTATTTAATAGGAATTCTTTATCTCGTCACTCCTCTCATTTGGTATCTTCCTACCATGATTTACCGTGTGATGGAACCCAGACTTGCGCTTGATTTGGATACAACTACAATGACTTTCAACGGTGAACACGCTTATGTGAATATGAGCAAACTTGTACTCATGAAAGGAATGGTCGGCATGATGTTGGCGGCGATGTTATCGGCCACATTGAGCAATGTTTCGGGCATTTTGAATGTGTATGCCAATGTATATACCTATGATATTTGGGGACATAAAGAGAAAAACCGTCAAGCGGATGAGAAAAAGCGTATAAAAGTAGGACGTCTATTTACATTTATCTTTGGAATTGTGATAATCGCTTTGTCGATGTTAATACCATTTGCCGGAGGTGCCGAAAAGGTAGTAGTAACCCTTCTTACAATGGTGATGTGTCCTTTATATATTCCGTCGATATGGGGACTGTTCTCGAAGCGGCTGACAGGCAATCAACTTATAACCGCAATGATTCTTACTTGGTTCGTTGGTATTATGGCTCGCGTCATAATTCCCGCCTCCGTTATTAGTCCAAGCCTTATAGAGTCTGTTTCCGGTTGTGTACTTCCCGTACTTATCCTTGCGATAATGGAAGTTTGGTCGGCATATAAAAAGTATGAAGACAATGGTTATCAAGCTATTTGTGAATATACTGATTCTGAAGCCGATCGCAAACCGACATTAAAGGAGAAGAAAGCGGTATTAATCTATTCACATTTGGCTGTTAATTGCTTCTGTATCACCATTGGTGTCGTTGCGCTCTTGCTGATTGGTCTGCTTATTGTTGGCGATCCGAAGACGCTTGCGGTCAAAGGGATCGTAATAGGAAGCATCGTACTGATGGTTGCCATGATATTTGCTTATGTGATATACAGAATTATATATGCAAGACGTCTGAAAATGTATAGCTAGTCAATTATTAATAACCCTAAATACTAATCAAATGAATTTAAAGATGTTATTGTTTGCAAGTGTGTCGCTTGTGCTTTTTGCATCTTGTCATAACTCGGATGATCCGTATATGACACTCGCGGCAAAGACACTTGATGTAGAAGCAGAAGGTGGGCTTTTCACCGTTGACCTTTCATCAAATGTCTATTACAGAGTCAATAACGACTGCCAGACCGAAGGAAGTGATAGCCATTGGGCAGTTGTTGATTCGTATGAGACGCAAGGTGAGATAACTAAATTTACAATCAAAGTCTCTGAAAATTTATCGACTAGTTCCCGTGTCGGTGCCATTCGTTTCATTGGTGATGATGTAACTCCTCTAAAGCTGGTTATTACCCAAAAGATGATTGTTCCGAAAGGCATCAGTCCTACCACCGAATCGATCGACGCAACTACAACAGAATCTTCGTTCAAAGTCTTTGGCGATAAAGAGTGGAATGCTGTTTGTACAGATGCAGATGTAACTGTTTCTCCTGCAAATGGGGTAGGTGAATGTGACATTAAACTTACTTTCCCGGAGAACA
The DNA here is from genome assembly GCF_015558905.1 of Bacteroides sp. D55t1_190419_B8. NCBI lineage: Bacteria > Pseudomonadati > Bacteroidota > Bacteroidia > Bacteroidales > Bacteroidaceae > Bacteroides > Bacteroides sp. D55t1_190419_B8. The sequence goes on along the minus strand of NZ_JADMOU010000042.1, from coordinate 30,935 downwards.
AGACATTTGTTAAGCGGACAATAAAAGTAACGGTAACTATTCTGGATGATACAGACTATACCTATACTCTTGTACAAGATGCTTTCTCGGGTATTTTGGCTGACTGGGACTTGAAAAGTTTGACCGGCAACACAAGTGGAACATTTGCTGATGATGACGCCCAGTCTGTATTTCCGGGAACCAATGGCAAGTATATTGCTCCAAGTTCTGGAAGTGGTAAAATTGAGTATTGGGCATGCGACCGGACTGGTTATGTAGCGCAGAATGCCGTATGTAATCGTGCCGTGGGTGGTAATGGTGATCCGTATGTATCAGGAGCTATTCCCGGTGATTATTGGTATGTCTATGGTGATATGAAAGGTACGATTATTCCTGCCGGCACAAAGATTCACTTCTATTTTGTGACCAAATTAGGAACGATGTGTTCCAATTACTGGATGATCGAGTTCAAGGATGGTGAGGAATGGAAACCGGCTCTTCCGACTTCGACTCTTCAGGAAAGTGCGACAGAGACATTGTCGGGTGCACCAATTAATTATTCGGCGACTATTACTTACAACTTTGCTGGAATGTTGCTTGATACCAGTAACAATGGCGCATATATCCCTGCCGAAGGAGTATTTACTACAACTAAAAATATGGATGAGATTGTGTTAAGATTTGGACAAGCGGGTCGTTTATGTCTTAGTGGTTCTAAATATTCCGGAAAATATATTGATTGGACACATGCAAGTGGTCAGACACGTTTTTCAGCGCAACATCCGAGTAACCCTGAAACAGGTGCGGCAATCAAAGAGTATAACGAACATGTATTGCTTGAAATCGTAGAATAAATAGTATGAAAAAATATATATTAAGCCTGTTATTGGCATGTTTCCTGCAAATCAATCTGGCTTTTGCACAGAATGTAATGAAGGGTGTCGTTAGCGATACCAATGGTCCTCTTGTCGGAGTGGTGATTCACGATAAAGACAATGGAAAGGGTACTACTTCCGATATGTCGGGAAAGTATGCGCTCAATGGCGCTGAATTAGGCCATACAATAGAATTTCGTTATCTTGGTTATGTGACCGAGACTGTGGTATGGGATGGTAAGAGTGCAGTAAATATGAAACTTAAAGAGGATGCTGTACAACTTGAGGAGACTGTTGTTATCGGCTATGGATCTGTAAAGAAGAAAGATCTTACAGGTGCGGTCGGTGTAATCAATAGTTCTCTTATCGAGAAACAGAGTACGTCTCAACTTTCACAATCTTTGCAAGGACTGACTCCGGGACTTACGGTTACCCGTTCGAGCAGTATGCCAGGAGCGAGTGCTACGGTTCAGGTGCGTGGTGTGACAACAATGTCTGATTCGAGTCCGCTTATCCTTGTCGATGGTATGATGGTCAGTAGCCTCGATAATATAGCAAGCGAGGATGTACAGCAGATTACTGTACTTAAAGATGCGGCTTCTGCATCCATCTATGGTGCCCGTGCTGCTGCCGGTGTTATCTTGATAACGACCAAGGAGGCAACCGAGGGACAACTTTCGATCGGTTATAACGGAGAGATTTCCTTATCTTCTCCTACCGAATTCCCGAAATTCCTGACCGACCCTTATCACTACATGACAATGTATAATGAATGGTCGTGGAACGATGCCGGTAATCCTGCAGGAGGTGAGTTTGCCAACTATTCACAGGACTACATCGACAACTATGCTACCAACAACAGGTATGATCCCATTCAATATCCTATCTATGATTGGAAAGATGCTATTCTTTCGAGCACCGCTATGCGCCATAAGCACAACTTGACCATGACGTATGGAAACAAGGTAATCAGGAGCCACACTTCCGCTACCTACGAAAATGCCGATGCTATTTATAAAGGTTCAAACCACGAAAGAATCTCTATCCGTTCACGTAATAATCTGAAGATTAGTGATAAACTTTCCGGTTCTATCGATTTCTCGGTACGTTATGCTACGAAAAATGACCCGACTTCCGGTAGTCCAATTCGTGCAGCTTATATGTATCCTTCCATTTATTTAGGACTTTATCCGGATGGTCGTGTTGGTCCCGGTAAAGACGGCAGTCTTAGCAATACGCTTGCCGCCTTATTGGAAGGCGGAGAGAAGAAGACTGTATCCAACACAATGACCGGTAAATTCTCGTTGAGCTATAAGCCCATAAAAGATTTGACTATTACTGCCAATCTGACTCCTACCGTTGGAACTGTTTCGATCAAGGAGATGAAAAAAGCCATACCTGTTTACGATGCATACGAAACCGATGTTATGCTGGGATATGTTTCGGGATATACTTCTAATTCGCTAAGTGAAGAACGCCGTAACATCAAATCATTGGAGAAACAATTCATCGCTACGTACGACAAGACCTTCAGCAAGGTACATAACTTCAATGCCATGGTTGGTTATGAAGATTATAGCTATACGTATGAAACGATGTCGGGATCGACAAACGATATGTCTTTGTCTTCTTTCCCTTATCTTGATTTGGCGAACAAGAATGCTCTTGCCGTAGCCGGTAATTCTTATCAGAATGCATACCGTTCATTTTTTGGCCGTGTCATGTATAATTACGACAGCCGTTACTACCTCCAGATCAATGCTCGTGAAGACGGATCTTCACGTTTTCACAAGGATCACCGTTGGGGATTCTTCCCATCCGCATCGGTTGGTTGGGTAATCTCTAATGAGAAATTCATGCAAAACATAACCCCGATAAGTTATCTGAAGTTCCGTGCCTCTATCGGTACTCTCGGTAATGAGCGGATTGGAAATTATCCTTATCAGACATACATTTCATTTAATAATGCCATTATGTATGACAGTGCGGGCTCTACGCCCCAATCCTCAATGTCCGCCGCACAACAGGATTATGCGTATGAGAATATCCATTGGGAGAAAACACAGAGCTGGGATATAGGTGTGGATGCCGCTTTCTTTAATAATCGTCTTGACTTTAGTGCAGATTATTACTATAAGAAAACAACAGATATGCTCTTGTCGGTGGCAATCCCGTCGTTTACTGGTTACTCGGCACCTGACAGGAATGTAGGTAAAATGCACACCCGCGGTTGGGAAGTGAAACTCGGCTGGTCTGACCGTATCGGAGATGTAAATTATGCGGTAAGTTTTAATATCTCTGATTACAAGTCTATTATAGATAATCTTAACGGCAAGCAACAGTTTAACAGTGATGGTACCATTATTACTGAAGGTGCAGAATATAACTCATGGTATGGATATAAGACTGCAGGTTTGTTCCAGACCGCAGAGGAAGTCAGTGAAAGTGCTTTGCTTTCGGCTTCTACCAAACCGGGTGATGTGAAATATGTAGATGTCAGCGGTCCGGATGGTACTCCTGATGGAATTATCAATGAAACATACGACCGAGTAGTGCTTGGCAGTTCGTTGCCACACTATCTATATGGAGGTTCTATTAGTTTGGGCTGGAAAGGTATCTCATTTTCTCTACTTTTCAATGGTGTCGGAAAACAACTTTCACGCCTCACCGAAAGTATGATTCGCCCCATGCAGGGACAATGGCTTCCGGCTCCGTCAGTTCTTCTGAACGACAATGGCAGCCGTAATTATTGGAGTGTATATAACACTGCAGAGCAGAACGCAGCAGCCAGCTATCCCCGCTTGAGCCATCAGGGTGGTGAATACAACAACTACAAAATGTCGGATTACTGGCTCAAGAGTAGTGCCTATATGCGTATAAAGAATATCAACCTTGGCTATACAGTTCCTAAAAAAATCGTCTCTAAAGTCGGAATCAAGGGACTTCGGGTGTACGTCAATATCGATGATCCATACTGCTTTGATAGTTATCTTTCGGGATGGGACCCTGAAGCAGGCGCTTCTACCTATATCACACGCACTTATACGTTTGGAGTTGATATCAAATTCTAATGGAGTATGAAAAAATTACATAATATGAAAAAAATACATGTATCGATTTGCATGATAGCTCTTCTATCTGTAACTTCTTGTGTGAACCTCGATCTGAATCCTCCTTCAGCTGCATCCAGTGAAAACTGGTTTTCGTCACCGGAGGAAGTTCGAATCTCGTTGAACGATTTTTATCGCAGTACTTTCTTTGTTATAGAAGAAGGCTGGACGCTGGACCGTAATACGGATGACTGGGCGCAACGAACCAACATTTATACCATTGCAGCAGGTTCACTGAATGCGTCTTCTACAAGTAATCCTAATATCAAGACTGTTTGGAGTTACACGTATAAGAACATTAGTCGTGCCAACCGGATTTTGGAGGCACTCGACAAACTTGAAGGCGAATATTCCACCACTGAACTGAATACGCTTCGTGCCGAAGCTCGTTTTTTCAGAGCGTTTGCTTATTCACGTTTGATTACTCTTTGGGGAGATGTTCCTTTCTATCTGACTTCGATTACTCCGGAGGAAGCATTTGAGATGGGGCGTACCGACAAAGCTGTCGTTCTGAAACAAATTTATGAAGATTATGACTATGCTGCAGATAATTTGCCGGTCGCAAATAATAATAGCGGCGCCACCCGTGTGGACAAAGGAACGGCTTATGCTTACAAGGCTCGTACCGCTCTTTATCAGCACGACTATGGGACCACCGCAAAGGCTGCGCAAGACTGTATGGATCTGGGAGTATATGACTTAGCCCCTGATTATGGAGAGCTTTTCCGCGACAAGACAAGAGGAAGCAAAGAAGTTATCTTCTCTGTTGTCCACTCAAATGACCTTGAGTTGGATGAAAACGGTCAGCCTACTACACAGGCTATCGGTTCCTTTATTGCCCGTACGGCAGGCGGTACACATAATGCACAACCTTCGTGGGAACTTCTTGCTGTCTACGAAATGACGAATGGCAAGACGATTGATGAACCGGGCAGTGGCTTTGATCCTCACGATCCATTTGCCAACCGTGATCCCCGTTGCCTGGAAACATTTGCTGCTCCCGGTAGCCGTATCTATGGTATTGAGTGGAATCCTGCGCCAAACGCACTCGAAGTTATGGACTATACGCAAAATCGTATGATTACAAACAAAGATTCCAAAGGCGGTTCGGATGCTTCCAACTGTGCTTACAATGGTTGTTGCCTGCGCAAAGGCGCGCAAGAGTCATGGCGTACTACTTTGTATAACGACAACCCCGTTATTCTCATGCGTTATGCCGATGTCTTGTTGATGTATGTCGAAGCTAAGATTGAACTGGGGGAGATTGACGCTACTGTCCTTGCTTGCATCAACGATGTCCGTGCCCGTGCTTACGGCACCACCCGTACACAAACCAACGACTATCCGTCCATCACGACAACCGATCAGACAGCATTGCGCAAAGTGCTCCGTCGTGAGCGTCGTGTGGAGTTTGCATGGGAAAATCTTCGCTATTTCGACTTGCTTCGTTGGCATCAGTTTGAGAATGCTTTCGGACACAATATGTACGGATTTACCCGTACAGCCAACAGGGCAAAGGAATACTTTGCGGCAGGCAACTGGTTTTGGCCGGAGACTCCGACATTTGACAAAGACGGATTTCCTTCTTTTGAAGCGATGGCCGACGGGACCTATATCGTCCAGCATGGTGAACGTAAGTATGATGAGAAGATTTATTTGTGGCCATTGCCAAGTGATGATGTATTGATAATGAATGGAAAACTTGTTCAAAATCCAGGGTACTAACTTTATTAAATAAATGATATTATGAGCATTGGAGAAATTTTATTGCACAGTCGTTATCAACCATTGAAAAGGGTGTTGAGCTATGATGTATTCAACACCGGCTTTAATGGCTGGATGACATTGATGCCTAACTTTACGGAATATCCCGATTTTGATGTTCCCAAGACATTGGTCAATAAAGACCAGTGGCCACCGGTCATGCTTAGTTCCGCTACTTTCAGGTATCCGGGCACTCACGGGGCAATGTCCGGCACTTACTCTCTTAAACTTTCAACAAGACCTGTTGCCGCTCCTTATACGGAGATTCCGGCGGAAGGTTGTCTGGGACATGCCATTAAGCGGCTTTCGTTCTCTCGTCCGGGCTGCAAATATTTGCAGATAGAATGTTGGTTTACATACACGGCGGAGCAGGATGTTGTGGATGGCGGTGACCGTCCGCAACCGGGTTTACACGAGAGTTCCATCCGCGACTTTGGTATGGGATTCGATGTACAGGAGGGTGGAAAGCGTTACCATGTAGGAATTCGCTATCTCAATGCAGTAGATGGCAAATTAATGCAGAAGTGGCAGTATGAACATTCCAATGAAGACATAACCGACCGTGATTGGGCTTATGGGCTTGACGGAGACTGGTGTAAGAGGGGAGTCGATCCTTGGTGGTTCGGCCGCCGTTATCTTAATGGCGATCACGATGGGTTTAAGGATTTGAAAGATGGTCATCAGAAACTCATTTATAATGAGACCGACTGTAAACTCAATTGGCAATACATGCGTCTGAAACTTGACACACAGCTTCGTGAATATGTCGAGTTTCAATGTCAGGATAGAATTTGGGATATGCGTGGCATTGCAGCCGATACTGTTGACGGATATGGGCGCATCGACAATCTTATCAATCCTCTTTTCTGGGTGGGTACTGATACCAATCGTCGTGTATTCTTTTATATAGATTCTGTTGTTGTTTCACAAGAATAAAAGGAGGAATGTAATATATGAAAATGTTTAATGATTCCCACCTTGAGGTAAAGAAGTTTTTTAAAGGCACTTTCTTCACTCATCCTTACGAGGCTGGTTGGGCAGATGAGGCTATATTCTTTGTTATGGTTGAGAAAATAGAAGGAGATCCTGTATTTGAAGGTCGTGTACAACTATCGCAAGACGGTATACATTGGGCTGACGACGGTAGTGATTCTGCAATCTTCAAAGGACTTGGCCAACATATTATAAAGGTAAATTCAAATTTTGGTAATTATATTCGTCTTGCCGTCAGCATTGAAGGCGGAGAGATGTTTTTAAATCTTCATATAGCATGCAAAGGTTAATATTTATACTTAGTCTGTTCATCCTTGCGATTGTAGGATGCAGCTCCAATGAGTCTCACTCATTTTTGATTCGTCCGGATGGAGGTGGGGAAGATGCTGCCACTGAAATAGAGGTAGGTAAAACGATTCCTGCCTGGCAAGAGGGTATGATGGATATTCATTTCATCAATACGACTACCGGTGAAAGCATGTTTGTAATATTCCCGGATGGTACGCAAATGCTTATTGATGCCGCAAGTTCGAGTGTTACGACCAACTCTAATAGTAATACGACCAACACAGGTATCCGTAGTCGTTGGGATCCGACTCTGACTTCTACCCGTGGTTCACAGATTATAACTGATTACATTCGTAAGTGTATGGTATGGACAGGTAACAGTACGATTGATTATGCTGTACTTACCCACTTCCATAATGACCACTTCGGCGGTTATACTTCCTCCTTGCCGAAATCTTCCAACTCCAGCACTTATTCGTTGATAGGTTTTGCTGAGATTTTCGATAATTTCAAGATTGGTACGCTTCTCGATCGTGGCTATCCCGATTATAATTATCCGTTCGACATGGCGACAATGGCAGACAATGCTCCAAGTTGTAATAACTATATCAATGCAGTGAAATGGCATGTCGCTAATCAAAAGTTCGATGCTGCGATATTCAAAGCAGGGGCGAATAATCAGATCGTTCAGAAGTATAATCCTGCAAAGTATCCTACTGCAAAGGTGCAAAACGTGGCAGTGAATGGAGAGATCTGGACAGGTTCGGGCACTACCACAAAAAAGACATTCCCTGAACTCTCGGAGATTTCATACGAAAACAGTAAGAACATTACCTCCAGTGACAATTGTCCGCCGGAGAATATAACCAGTTGTGTGATGAAAGTTTCGTATGGCAACTTTGATTTCTTTGCCGGTGGTGACCTTCAGTATAACGGACGTTCGAGTCATGCGTGGAAAGATGCCGAACTGCCCTGTGCAAAAGCAGTAGGTCAAGTGGAACTATTGAAAGCTAACCATCACGGTGTAACCAACACCAATCAGGCGGATGCTCTGAAAGCACTCAATCCACAAACGATTGTTGTCAATTCGTGGGTAGATTGTCATCCCCGTACCGATATACTGAATTCGATGGAGACAACACTCCCTGCGTGTGACATGTTTATCACTAACTTTTGGCAGGGCGATCGCCCCAGCGGAGTAGACGACCGGGTTACGGCGGAAGAGGCTGCGAGAGTAAAGGGATATGATGGACATATTGTAGTTCGTGTGACCGACGGGGGAAACAAATATAGAGTTGTGACAATCACAGATTCTGACGGGGCAATGACTGTTAAGGCTATTTCCGGTCCATATACAAGCAGATAATGAATACAAAATATTATGATGTAATAGTAGCAGGTGCAGGTCCTGCCGGGATATGTGCGGCTGTAGCCGCCGCCCGGCAAGGAGCACGTGTTGCTCTTATCGAAAGATACGGAGTCATCGGAGGTAACCTGACCGCCGGGTATGTCGGCCCTATTCTCGGTAGTGTAAGCAAGAACACGATGCGCGATGAGGTTTGTGCTATTCTTGGAGTCGAAGACAATGACTGGATTGGCGAGCATGGAAATGCTCACGATTTCGAAGAGGCAAAACTTACATTGGCAGAATTTGTCGCCAGGGAAAAGAACGTCGATGTCTTTTTGCAATGTTGTGTGTCGGATGTTATTCGTGACGAAAAGGTGGTAAAAGGCATTAAGTGTGCAAGTAACGAGGGGACGCTCTGTTTTGAGGCCGCGGTTACGATTGACTGTACCGGTGATGCTATAGTATCTTTTCTTGCCGGTGCAAAAATAGAAAAAGGACGTGCTGACGGACTCATGCAGCCTGTAACCCTTGAATACACCATTGACGGCATAGATGAATCGAAAGGAATTATCTGTATTGGAGATGTAGACAATGTTCAACTGAATGGCGAGTGTTTTCTTGATTGGTGTAAAAAGAAAGCCGATGAGGGCAAACTTCCCCGGATGCTTGCTGCCGTGCGTTTGCATCCGTCAGTCAGAACGGGTTGCCGTCAGGTAAATACGACACAAGTCAATAGGGTGGATATAACTTCGGTAAGCTCTATTTTCGCTGCCGATCTTGAACTTAGGCAACAGATACGTCTCCTGACTCAATTCTTGAAAGAAAATTTGCCGGGTTACGAAAACTGTAGAGTGATCGGGAGTGGTACAACAACCGGAGTGCGCGAAAGCCGCAGGGTGATGGGCGACTATGTGATCGATGCCGATGAGATGGCGGAAGGTTGTCGTTTTGCCGATGTGGTAGTACATAAAGCATTGTTCATTGTCGATATACATAATCCTGATGGAGCCGGACAGGCGGAACCGACCATACAATATTGCAAACCATACGATTTGCCGTATCGTTGTTTTCTTCCGTTGGGCTTGGAAGGGCTTCTTGTGGCGGGACGGTGCATATCGGGTACTCACAGAGCTCACGCTTCATACCGTGTCATGAGTATTTGCATGGCGATGGGAGAGGCTGTTGGCATTGCCGCTGCCATGAGTGCCTCGCAGCATTGTACTCCGCGGGCTCTCGATGTAGGAGAGTTGCAAAGACGGCTTGAGTCGTTAGGCGTAGAGCTGTTTGATTAACGTAGAACATAATCATACTTTAAATTTATAGAGCATACTTATGAAGAAAATATATTTGTCTGTCGTGTGCTTATTGATCTCTATTCCCCTTATCGCTCAGTTGTATGTAGAGTCGGAGAAGGAGGTGGAATGCTCAGTCTTCCTAGCAAAGGAAGGACGGGGTCGAGCACAGCAAGGACTTGAAATATGGGATGATTACATATTCTCGTGCGAGGATGGAGGACACGTGAATATCTATGATTTCAAAAGTGCCGATCCGAAACCTGTGGCAGGCTTTGAGTTGGCGTCCTCCCATCCGGACAACCATGTAAATAATGTATGCTTTGGCGTCGAGACAAAACGCGGAGCATCGTTTCCTCTCTTGTATATCACAAACGGGAAGGTAGGAAGCGAGTTGGAATGGTTGTGCTTTGTGGAGAGCATCACCCGTCGTGGAAAACGTTTTAGCAGCGAAATCGTACAGACAATTGAACTCGATGGCTCGAAGTGGGCGGAGAAAGGGTATGTCTCCATCTTTGGTGCACCAAGCTGGCTGGTCGATCGGGAGCGGGGCTTTATATGGATATTCTCGGCGCGTAAACGTACTGTGGCGAAGGTGACAAAGCATGCATGGGAAAATCAGTATGTCGCCACCAAATTCCGTATACCGTCGTTGAGTGAGGGCGCAAAGGTGCGGCTCGACGAAAATGACATTCTCGATCAGGTGGTGTTCCCTTATGATGTATGGTTCACACAAGCGGGCTGCATGCATGATGGTAAAATCTATTATTGCTTCGGAGTCGGGAAACAGGATGACAACCGTCCTTCCTGTATTCGGGTGTACGATACTGATAGGCGGACAATTACTGCACGATACAATGTGCAGGAGCAGGTTATTTACGAACCGGAAGATATTGTGGTCAAAGACGGAGTTATGTATGTCAATACCAATACGAATGTGAAAAAGACGTCTGATCTTCCTTGCATATTCAAACTCTCTCTTCCGAAAGAAAAGCCGGTGACCGAAAATCCTCTCGACGAGATACGCAGGGATCCGGAACGTGCGGGCGGCGTGTATTATGTGACCGATCTTTCACATCCGGTTACGCCGGCGCCCAAAGGATATACGCCTTTCTATATAAACGGCTATTTCCGTCACGGAGCGCGTCAGATAGACGATGCGGTGACTTATTCTGCCATATACGGTGTATTGGAGAAAGCTTATGCCGCAAATAACCTTACCGATTTTGGGAAAGCCTTGTACGAACGTCTTGAACCGTTCAAGAAGAATGTGTTTTACAAAGAAGGCGATTTGACACAAATCGGTTATCGTCAGACAAGGGAGATAGGCCGGAGGATGGTACAAAACTATCCGGAAGTATTTGAAGGTCATCCCTATTTGAAGACTAACTCAACGAATGTGCTTCGGGTGGCGGCTACCATGCAATCTGTAAATGCGGGGATTTTGTCGCTGCGCCCCGGGCTTGAATGGGCGGAGATTGACAACTCCCGTTCGTTTCTTACCACACTGAATCCTTATGGCAGCGTATGTCCCGACAGAAGTCCACTTGATAAGTATATACTTGGTAAAGAAAATAGTTGGTATAAAAAATATCGTTCGTACATAGATGAAAAAATGGATGTGGATGCTTTTTTTGCAAGACTGTTTATAGACATAGCACAAATAAAAAGCGAGTATGACAAGTATGACCTAATCCACCGTTTTTGGTTAATGGCGTCGCTTATGCAATGCCTCGACCGTCAAGTGCCTATATGGGACATTTTTACAGAAGAAGAAATATTGGCTTGGGCGGAAATTGAAAACTATAAATATTTTGCGCAGAAAGGTCCTGAACCGGTTTCTCACGGGCGTAGTTGGGGACTTGCATCTCGCACGTTACGCCATTTGTTAGACGAATCTGCCGAAGATCTGGTTCGCAAGCGTCATGGTATCAATCTCAACTTCGGACATGATGGCGTTCTTATGGGTATCTTGACAAATCTGCAAACCGGGACGTGGGCGCGTGAGGCAAATAATTCCAAAGAAGCATTGCAGAGTTGGAAGTACTGGGATATTCCAATGGGTGCAAACCTCCAGATAATATTTTATCAATCGGAAGACAATCCGGATGTTTTAGTTAAGTTTATGCTGAATGAAAAAGACCTCCGGTTGCCGTTTGAAGCGGTTGAAGCATCTTATTACAAATGGAATGAGGTTTATAAATTCTATATAGAACATTGCGACAAGGTTGAAAGATCACTTGCCGAAACATTGAAATTATCGTATGAAGACTTTTAATTATAATCGTGCTGAAATTAAGGCTGGAATAGTACATTTCGGCGTTGGAAACTTCCATCGTGCACATCTTGAAGCTTACACAAATCTTTTACTTGAAGATCCGACACAAAGGGGATGGGGTGTGTTCGGAGCCATGATCATGCCTACGGACGGGACATTGTTCAATGCCCTTAAAAAAGACGATGGCATATATCAGTTAACGACATGCAGTCCTTCCGGCGAACGGGATAGTATGTTGATTGGTTCGCTTGTAGAACTTGCATGGGGGGAAATAGATAGTGAGCCTATCATAGCTAAAATAGCATCGGAGGAGATAAAAATAATCTCTCTCACCATAACCGAAGGGGGATATAAAGTCGATTTTGAAAAGCCGCGTAGTGTGTTTTGGTATGTAGCCGAAGGACTTAAACGTCGGATGGCGAAAGATCTGCCGATAACTATTCTTTCGTGTGACAATATGCAGATGAACGGCAACACTGCCAAAGGCGCGTTTATGTCATACTTCGAAGCGAAATATCCCGAAGTGGCAGCGTGGGCGAAAAAGAAGGTGACGTTTCCGAATTCGATGGTGGATAGAATCACTCCTGTAACAAAACCAGGTAAAGTCACCGATGTGTATTGTGAAGATTTTATACAATGGGTGATTGAAGATAATTTCATAGCAGGTCGTCCTGCATGGGAGAAAGTGGGGGTTACATTCACCAATGATGTGACTCCGTATGAAATAATGAAATTAAGTCTTCTCAATGCGTCACATACTCTTCTTTCTTATCCTGCCTATATGGAAGGATTCAGAAAGGTCGATACCGTGTTGGCAGACGAGCGGTATCGTGCAATGATAAAGTTGTTTATGGACAGGGACGTTACTCCTTATGTTCCGGCTCCCGAGAATGTTGACCTTGAAGCGTATAAAGACCAGCTTATCAAACGATTTTCAAACAAGGCGATAAGCGATCAGGTGTCACGGCTTTGCGGCGATGGTATCGCTAAGTTTGCAGTTTATGTGGTACCCATACTCAAACAGATGTTGCAGGATGGAAAGGATATTTCGATAGAGGCTTTCCTGATAGCTGTTTATTGCAAATATCTGATAGGGGCGCGCACCGAGTCCGGTGAAAATATAGCTATCTCAGAACCTCACATCACCCCGGCGGACAAGAAGTTGATTTCCAGAGGATCGCCGGCCGAGTTCTTGAAGATATCACCTTTTGTATCATTGAGACTGGACAAATATCCTGTGTTTATGGAAAAGTATGAGCAGTTTTATGCCATGCAGGTAGCGGAAGGACTGAAGGTCTTATTACAGTAAAACAACTAAAAAAACAAGGCTATGAGGAGGTTTTTCATAACAGTTGTTCTGTCATTTTCGTGCGTATTGTCGGTTTCGGCACAGAAACAGATGGAGGCATCAACGCTTAACCTGATAGGTAAGCCGTTTGAATCGACTCTCAATCCGTATCATAGAGTCGATACATTGGTTTATAAAGGTTTTAACAGGACGGAGAACCGACAACTCCGTTGTTCTGCCGGTATGGCTGTGTTGTTTAAAACGAACACACGTAATATACAGATTACAACAAAGTGGGGATATGTATATTCGAGCCATTCAACCATGCCGATCTCTTATAAAGGATATGATCTTTATATCAAAAATGCAAACGGTAAATGGCAGTATGCGGCAAGCGGTTCATTGAAAGCGTACAAAGGTGAGAAAACCGAGACATTCACGCTCATTGAGAATATGGATGGTACGATGCACGAATGTATGATGTATATGCCGATGTATTCGGAGGTCATTTCTTGTAAAATAGGGATAGATGACGATGCTGTTATCGAACCGTTGAAGTCCGATTTTCGTCACAGGATAGCGGTATATGGCTCTTCATTTACGCAAGGAGTGAGCACGGATCGATCCGGTATGAGTTATCCCATGCAATTTATGCGTAATACAGGTCTTCAAGTCGTGTCGCTTGCAACAAGCGGACGTTGCCTGATGCAGCCTTATATGCTCGATGTTCTTGCCGAAGTCAAGGCTGATGCCTTTATATTCGATACATTTTCAAATCCTGATGCAGAACTGATAAGAGAACGTTTGATACCATTTATTGATCGGCTTATAGCGGCACATCCGGCTACTCCGTTGATATTTCAGCGTACTATCTATCGCGAACGACGTTCATTCGATACAGTTCTTGATGCGAAAGAACGGGCTAAGGCGGCAACTGTAGAGGAGTTATTTACAAAAATCCTCACGACCCCGAAATATAAAGACGTTTATCTGATTACACCTAATGCTTCCGATGCGCATGAAACATCGGTCGATGGAACTCATCCAAGTAGTTATGGATATGCACTTTGGGCGAAGTCAATAGAGACTCTGGTAATAGAAATTTTAAGTAAATATGGTATAAAATGAGACAAGCGGTATTAGTAGAACCAAAACATATTGAATTTCGTGAGGTTGAGGCGCCTAAGGCATCGGACCTGAAAGAACATCAGGTGCTTCTGAATATTAAAAGAATAGGTATTTGTGGCAGTGAGATACATTCTTATCACGGATGTCATCCGGCAACTTTCTATCCGGTAGTTCAGGGGCATGAATATTCGGCAGTGGTAGTCGCTACGGGGACAGCGGTTACGATCTGCAAGGTGGGTGACGTTGTCACCGCACGTCCGCAACTCGCATGTGGGAAGTGCAAGCCTTGTCAGCGGGGAGAGTATAATATTTGTGAAGAGCTAAGAGTGCAAGCCTTTCAGGCAAATGGAGCTGCGCAAGACTTTTTTGTGGTTGATGATGACAGGATTGCAGTGTTGCCTAAAGGTATGTCACTTGATTATGGGGCTATGATAGAACCAGTGGCAGTGGCTGCGCATGCAACCATGCGTGGCGGGGACTTGAAAGGTAAGAATGTGGTTGTATCGGGTGCCGGAACGATCGGTAACCTCGTGGCGCAGTTCGCTAAGGCAAGAGGAGCCAAACGGGTTTTGATTACCGATGTAAGTGATTTCAGACTTGAAATAGCTCATAAATGTGGCATAATAGATACGCTCAATGTAGCTAAGACATCACTCAAAGAAGGAGCTAAGAATCTTTTTGGGGATGAAGATTTTCAAGCTGCGTTTGAGGTTGCCGGAGTTGAGTCGAGTATTCGTTCGCTTATGGAGTGTATCGAAAAAGGGAGTACCATTGTTGTAGTGGCGGTATTTGGCAAGGATCCGTCGCTTAACATGTTCTATTTGGGAGAGCACGAATTGAAAGTGAACGGAACGATGATGTATCGCCATGAAGATTATCTTACGGCTATCGATCAGGTAAGTTCAGGAGCTATCCGTCTCGAACCGCTTATTTCGAATCATTTTCCGTTTGAACAGTATGACGAGGCATACAAATTTATAGACGAGAATAGTGCAACATCCATGAAAATAATTATTAAACTATAAAACCATGAAAATAATAGGTATAGGAGAAGTTGTTTGGGATTGCTTCCCGGAAGGTAAGAGACTTGGCGGAGCACCTATCAATTTCTGTTTTTTTGCAAAGGAATTGGGAGCAAAATCATATCCCGTTACGGCAATAGGTGACGACGAACTTGGCGATGAAACGTTTGCAGTGCTTAAAGAGACCGGACTTGATTTAGGATATATTTCTTGTAATATTTTGCCGACGGGTAAAGTGCTTGTCTCGTTGAATGAGGCCGGTGTACCGCAATATGATATTGTTGAGAATGTTGCTTGGGATGCAATTGAGTGTAGTCCTGCGACAATGAAACTTGTTAGCGATGCAGATGTTGTTTGTTGGGGATCTTTAGCGCAGCGAAGTGAAAAGTCACGTGCTGCAATCTTGAGGCTTATAGATGCTGTGCCAGACACATCGTTGAAGGTATTTGATATTAATATCAGGCAACATTTTTACTCGACAGACTTGATTGTGGAGTCCTTGCAAAAGGCAAATGTCCTCAAATTGAATGAAGACGAATTGCCGTTATTGATTTCTCTTCTTTCCCTTTCAACTGATTTTGTGGAAGCTATCGCAGAACTCATTATTCGTTTTTCGCTCAAATATGTCATATTCACACAGGGGGCAGTACGTAGTGGTATATACGATGCTAGTGGGGAAGTGTCATCCATCAATACACCTAAAGTCGAGGTAGCCGATACTGTAGGGGCAGGCGACTCGTTTACTGCTACCTTTGTTGTGAACATACTTAGAGGGGCGTCCGTTGCTGAATCACACCGCAAAGCGGTAGATGTCTCGGCATATACTTGTACACAAAGAGGAGCTATTAATCCGCTGCCGGATAGTAAAAAGTAATCTTTAAACGAAGCCTGGTGGGGAAACATTATGCCCGGAAAGGTTAGATGAATCACGGAAAGCTGTCGCTCAAAAAGCTGCTTATGCTACCGTGAAGCATCTGTTCCGGGTAGCTGATTATTCTTCGATAAAATTCTTAAAGTCACTCCAAAAGGGTGATAATCTATATGCTGTAATAGATCCTTTGGGAACATATATTTTACAAATGGACTTGTCTTTTATTTCTAGGGTACTTTGATTCTGTATCCTCGGGGGAGTGATTCTTTTTACATGTATTTCTACTATGGGACAAGCATTAAAAGCTGACGATTTGATTTCACTAACACTGTTGGGAATTTCCACATATTCTAAGGATTCGCAATTTCCGAAAGCATTTGCTTCAATTTCAGTAGGTCCTTCCGGTATTATTATTTTTTTTACTTTTCTACTATAATTCAAAAATTGTACACTGATAGTAGACAAGTTTGGAGATAGCTCAACTTCATCAAAACTAGTATATTGGAATACACCTTGTTCGGTAAAAGTTACTGTAGTAGGTATAGTTAGTTTCCCTTTCATGAATGTAGAACCGAATGCGAAAAAATCGATTCTGGTTAGCCCTTCTGGGAGTTTTATAGTATTAAGATTTATAGCTCCATTAAAAGCAAGCCTCTTTATAATTTTTACTGTAGAAGGCAGGGACACTTCTTTCAAGTTACGACATGATAAAAAGGTATATGCCGGTATGACTGTTAGTTCCTTAGGTAGTTTTACTTCTTCTAATTTTGAATTCTCAAAGTTGCGTTCAAGTAATTCATCAGGGTTGAAGGTTAAATTATTGGTTTTAAACTCATGTATCTTGGTGTCATTCATATCTAAGATAATAAGTTGCCCCATTTCTTTTAAAGTCATTAAATCTCTAGCATCAAGATTTCCGGTGAGTGTTAAATCTGTGATGGATGTTTTATTTGTTTCTAAGATACTTTCTAGACTTCCGGGTATTTCTATGTGATAACTGGCTTTAATGATTTTGCGAGTAATAGTAAGTTCACAACTAGCTTTTGCTTTTGATTCCTTTAGTTGTGCTGTGATGGTTGCATTCCCTTCTTTAATTGCAGTAATGTTTCCATTATATACTGTTGCAATTTTGTCATCTGACGATGTCCATATTATATCTTTGTATGTTGCGTTGTCCGGTTCGATAACAGCAGATAACTGATGGGTTTCTCCAGCAATTAATTTAACTGTGTTTTCTGATAATTTGATAGATGTAGCTTCAATCGGAATAACATTTATCTGACAGGTGGAGAGAGGACCGAAATCTTTGGCTTTAGCAGTAATAATAGTAACACCGATAGACAGTGCTTTAATTTCTCCATGGGCATTAATTGTGGCAACGTCTTTATTGGAGGATGTCCAAATATATTCAGGAACGGGCAAGTTTTCTGGAGAATGTTTTATGGTGAGCGTGTGACTATCACCAATATTTAAAGTTACTTCTTCTTCGGTAATTTTTATTGCATCAATTGTTTGTTGTATAATTTTATCTTCTATATCATTCTTGTCACTACAACCATTTATGAACAATGTTAAAACTAGTACGGAGAGTAAATTTAATGATTTCATATTAAAATTATGTTTGTTTTGTTGCTCTGTTGGTAAAGCATTAAAATTATTTTGTTGCAAAGATAGATATAATGTGTAAGCCTCGAAAGCTTTTAATGTAATTTTTATTAGGTCTACGATATAGTTTTATGAATCTATGTATAGTGTTTTTTATAAGATGCGGTTTAATTCCGTTTATTAACCGCATAATTTGCGGCTTAGCATACCTCTTTTAATCGCATTTTTATGAATAACTCCAATTTAATAGTTATTTTTGCAAAAATAGTCAATGCTATGTTCATCACAGAAAATTGGAGTGAGCTGGAGTTGCTTGCATATCTCATTGAATAATAATTTTATGATATAAAGAAATCCATGTTGAAAATATTAGTAACCTACGCTGTCCAAGGCGAATTTGTAGAGATTAAATGGCCGGATGTAGAATCTTATTACATTCGTACAGGTATTGGAAAAGTAAAATCAGCTTTTCATCTGGCAGAAGCAATCCGCCAGGTACAACCGGATTTAGTACTCAATATCGGAAGTGCCGGAACAGTCAACCATCAGGTAGGAGATATCTTTGTCTGCCGTAAGTTCGTAGACCGTGATATGCAGAAAATGAAAGAGTTCGGATTGGAGTGTGAGATTGATTCATCGGCCTTGCTCGAAGAAAAAGGTTATTGCAAGCACTGGACGGAAGAAGGAATCTGTAATACGGGAGATGGCTTCCTCACCGAGTTGACCCATGTTAGCGGAGATGTCGTAGACATGGAAGCCTATGCACAGGCATTTGTCTGCCGTTCAAAAGAAATTCCGTTTATTTCCGTGAAATATGTGACTGACATTATTGGTCAGAACTCCGTGAAACATTGGGAAGATAAACTTGCCGATGCCCGACAGGGACTATCACATTACTTCAATGTCTTGAAAGAAAGAATATGATAAGTGACTCCTGCGGCAATCAGTCCCAGGAGAATCTTTACCCATATCAAAGGAATCAAGAAGAAAATGCAGTAAAGCATAGTTCCCCACATCAGCACGAGCGAGATTACTTTGGCTCGGAGAGGGATCGCCTTATTTTCGCGGTAATTGCGGATATAAGGACCGAAGTGCCGATGATTGAGCAGCCAGTTATATAGTCGGGGAGACCCTTTGAAATAAAGGGCAGCGGTGAGTAACAGAAAAGGGGTAGTAGGCAGTAACGGCAGAAAGATGCCGAGAATGCCGAGTGCAAGGGAGATACTACCTAAAACAATATACAGAGTTTTCATGCGGCAAAGATAGTGCAAAAAAAGGGAAAAAATAACACTCTTTGCTGAATGAAAACTCTATTTTATATTACCTTTGTCGTTGCATCGAGGTGACATTAGATGCGTGTAACTATTAAAATACATACACCCATGTTTACAGTAATCAAACGCATGGAGATCTCGGCTTCTCATAAGCTGGTACTCCCGTATCGCAGTAAATGCGCCAGTTTACACGGTCACAACTGGATTATCACCGTCTATTGCCGTTCTATGCGGCTCAACTCCGAAGGAATGGTGGTAGATTTCACCCGTATCAAAGAAGTGGTCATGGAAAAACTCGACCATCAAAATCTGAATGAAGTACTTCCGTTCAATCCCACAGCAGAGAATATCGCCCGGTGGGTGTGCAAACAGATTCCCCAATGCTATAAGGTAGAGGTGCAGGAATCGGAAGGAAACATAGTCATCTATGAGAAAGATTCCGCCAGCGCAGAAGGACAAGAGTAGCAAATTAAACAAGTATGACGATGAGAAAGATTAATGAAATCTTTTACAGTTTGCAGGGCGAAGGTTACCACACCGGAACTCCGGCCATCTTCGTGCGTTTCTCCGGCTGCAACCTGAAATGTGACTTTTGCGACACACAACACGAAGAAGGAACCATGATGACCGATGAAGAAATTATCACCGAAGTGAAAAAATATCCAGCCGTTACCGTTGTCCTCACAGGTGGCGAACCTTCCTTATGGATAGACGACCAATTGATCGACCTTTTGCATCAGGCCGGTAAATATGTGACCATCGAAACCAACGGTACACACCCCTTACCGGCATCTATCGACTGGGTGACCTGCTCACCCAAACAAGGGGCAAAACTGGCAATCGACCGGATGGACGAAGTGAAAGTTGTCTATGAAGGACAAGATATAAGTATTTTTGAACTACTTCCTGCCGAACATTTTTTCCTCCAGCCTTGTTCTTGTAATAACACTGCTTTGACAGTGGACTGTGTAATGCGACATCCCAAATGGAGACTCAGCCTGCAAACACACAAATTAATCGACATCCGTTGAACAAAATAAACGGGTGATACGGAGGAAGCTTAAATTATTACATAATATAGTTATGAAAGTAGGTTTGTTTATTCCTTGTTATATCAATGCTATTTATCCCAATGTGGGAGTGGCATCGTATAAGTTATTGAAAAGTTTGGGAGTAGACGTCGATTATCCGTTGGATCAGACCTGTTGCGGACAACCGATGGCAAATGCCGGTTTTGAAGACGAATCGATGAAATTGGCACTCCGTTTTGACGATTTGTTCCGGAAGTATGATTACATAGTCGGTCCTTCCGCCAGTTGTGTGGCCTTTGTGAAAGAGAATCATCCGGGCATCTTAGAGAAAGAAGGACACGCTTGTCAGAGCGCGGGAAAGATTTATGACATTTGTGATTTTATTCATGATGTACTGAAGCCTTCCAAGATTCCTGCACGCTTTCCCCATAAGGTTAGTATTCACAATAGTTGTCATGGGGTGCGTGAATTGTTAATTTCGGCTCCCTCCGAACTGAATATTCCTTATTACAATAAATTGCGTGATTTGCTCGATCTGGTTGAAGGAATCGAAGTTTTCGAACCCAGCCATATTGACGAGTGCTGCGGCTTTGGCGGAATGTTTGCCGTGGAAGAGCAGGCAGTCTCCGTCTGCATGGGGCGTGATAAGGTGAAAGACCACATGGCCACCGGAGCCGAATATATTGTCGGAGCGGACAGTTCCTGCCTGATGCACATGCAAGGTGTTATCAAACGGGAGCATCTGCCTATTCAGATTATCCATATTGTAGAAATTCTAGCGTCGCAATCATGAGTACAAAACATTCAAAGGCTGCCGAGAAGTTCTTGCAGGACAGCAAGATGGCAGCATGGCATAATGAGACCCTTTGGATGGTCCGTGCCAAAAGGGATAAGATGAGCAAGGAAGTTCCCGAATGGGAAGAGTTGCGCAACAAGGCTTGCGAACTGAAACTTTATTCCAACAGCCACCTCGAAGAACTTCTGCTGGAGTTCGAGAAGAACGCTACCGCCAACGGTGCCATTGTGCATTGGGCAAAAGATGCCGATGAATACTGCGCCATTGTCTATGAGATATTGAATGAACATAATGTGCATCATTTCATCAAGAGTAAATCCATGCTTGCCGAAGAGTGCGGACTGAATCCTTTCCTGATGGAGCGGGGCATTGATGTCGTAGAGTCCGATTTGGGCGAACGCATCCTGCAACTGATGCATCTCGAACCGAGTCACATCGTACTGCCTGCCATCCACATCAAGCGGGAGCAGGTAGGCGAACTTTTCGAAAAGGAGATGGGAACCGAGGAAGGAAACTTCGACCCTACCTACCTGACTCATGCGGCACGTAAGAACCTGCGACCTCTCTTCCTGAATGCCGAAGCCGCTATGACAGGGGCCAACTTTGCCGTAGCTTCAACCGGCGACATCGTAGTCTGCACAAATGAGGGAAACGCCGATATGGGTACTTCCTACCCGAAGCTGAACATCGCCGCTTTCGGTATGGAAAAGATTGTTCCGGATTTGGATGCACTGGGCGTATTCACCCGATTGCTTGCCCGTTCGGCTACCGGACAACCGGTGACCACCTACACTTCCCATTACCGCCGTCCCCGCGAAGGCGGTGAATACCATATCATCATCGTAGATAACGGCCGGAGTACATTGCTTTCCAAGCCCGATCATATCAAGACACTGAATTGCATCCGTTGTGGTGCGTGTATGAATACCTGTCCGGTATATCGCCGGAGTGGGGGATACTCTTATACCTATTTCATTCCCGGACCTATCGGTATCAATCTGGGCATGGCTCATGATCCGGAGAAATATTATGATAATCTTTCTGCCTGCTCCCTGTGTATGTCCTGCTCTGATGTTTGTCCGGTGAAAGTTGATTTGGCCGAACAGATTTACAAGTGGCGTCAGGATTTGGACGGACTGGGAAAAGCCAATACAGGAAAGAAGATCATGTCCGGCGGCATGAAGTTCCTGATGGAACGTCCGGCATTGTTCAATGCTGCTTTGTGGGCGGCTCCGGTAGTAAACGGTCTGCCCCGTTTTATGAAATACAACGATCTCGACGATTGGGGAAAAGGGCGTGAACTGCCGGAATTTGCCAAAGAGTCGTTCAATGAAATGTGGAAGAAAAACAAAGTACAGGGAAAGGAGGAATCCAAATGAGCAGCAGAGAAGAGATATTAGCCAGTATTCGCAAGAATACGCAAACTCGTTATGATAAACCGGATATTGCGGATATGAAACGATTGTCGTATCCTGATAAGATAGAACAATTTTGTGCAATCAGTCGTGCGGTGGGTGGCACAGCAGTGGTATTGGGCGAAGGAGAAGATGTGAATGCGGTCATACGTCGGACTTATCCGGATGCTATGCGCATTGCTTCCGTCTTACCGGATATTTCCTGCGCGACATTTAATCCCGACAATCTGGATGATCCGAAGGAGTTGGATGGCACCGATGTAGCCGTGGTGAAAGGAGAAATAGGAGTTGCCGAGAACGGAGCCATTTGGATACCGCAGACGGTGAAATATAAAGCTATTTATTTTATCTCGGAAAAGCTGGTTATCCTGCTCGACCGGAATAAAATAGTGGATACCATGTATGATGCTTATCGGGAGCTGGATGGACAGGAATATCAATTCGGAACATTCATCTCCGGTCCTTCAAAGACTGCCGACATTGAGCAGGCATTGGTGATGGGAGCACATGGGGCACGGGATGTATTAGTGATATTAATCTAGTGTTTCAAAACAGAGGCTCTATTGGTAGGAAGTAGAGCCTCTGTTCGGTATAAACAGAACTTCTGTTTATTGTAAATAGAGCCTCTGTTCCGGTTCGTTCATAGAAGAGTAGTCAAATGTTTAAATTTAAATGATATGTATGCCAATAAAGTAAAGAAAATAGCCGCCGTTCATGACCTTTCGGGAATGGGACGCGTGTCTCTCACTGTCGTTATTCCTATTCTTTCATCCATGGGCTTTCAGGTTTGTCCGCTTCCTACGGCTGTATTATCCAACCATACGCAATATCCCGGTTTTTCCTTCCTCGACCTGACGGACGAAATGCCGAAGATTATTGCCCAGTGGAAGAAACTGGAGGTGAAGTTTGATGCTATCTACACCGGATATCTGGGCTCTCCGAAACAGATTCAGATTGTTTCTGATTTTATCAAGGACTTTCGCCAGCCGGATAGCCTGATAGTTGCCGATCCGGTGTTGGGAGATAACGGCCGGTTGTACACTAACTTTGATAGGAAGATGGTGAAAGAAATGCGCCACCTGATAACCAAAGCAGATGTGATTACTCCCAATCTGACGGAATTATTTTATTTATTGGATGAACCCTATAAAGCAGACAACACGGATGAAGAGCTGAAAGAATATCTTCGCCTTTTGTCCGATAAAGGTCCGCAAGTGGTTATCATAACCAGTGTCCCCGTGCATGATGAACCCCATAAAACGTCTGTCTACGCTTATAACCGTCAGGGAAACCGCTACTGGAAAGTGACCTGTCCTTATCTGCCTGCACATTATCCCGGTACGGGAGATACTTTTACAAGTGTCATAACCGGCTCTTTGATGCAGGGAGACAGCTTGCCGATGGCATTAGACCGTGCCACTCAATTTATCCTGCAAGGAATCCGTGCCACTTTCGGGTATGAATATGACAATCGGGAGGGGATTCTGTTGGAGAAAGTACTTCACAATCTGGATATGCCGATACAGATGGCCAGTTATGAATTGATTTAATCTTTTACATTCACAAATTTTTGTCCTATTCGAATTTGACGGTTATTTCCACTGATTTATTGCCATAAATCCAGTCCGGACCTTCCTGAATCAGGCGGATGGCTTCCTTGTCGGAAGATTCGCAGAGGCTCTCTTTTACTTTGATGTAGAAGGGACGCCCTTCCTTGTTAACCAGGAAAGTTAATACCACTTTCCCTTTCACTTGTGCGCATTTTTCATCCGTCGGACGAACCAGATTCTCCTTCAGGTACTTCTGATATTTGCGTTTACCAATCACGGGTTGCGGAGTAATATCTTTGTCTGCCTGCTCCTTAGCCGTCACGACAGTTGTCGACTTCTTATTTTTATTTGTTCCGTATCCCACTACCACCACTTCGTTAAGCGTTTGTTTGTTTTCGTTCATGGCAATGAGCATTGTCTGGCTGGTATCTACCGGAATTTCTACCGGATCATATCCGATGAACTGCGCTGTCAACTGTTTTTTACCTTCCTTTTTAACCAGCGAAAACTCTCCGTTCATATTCGTAATGGTTCCGATATTTGTCCCTTTATATGCCACACTGGCCCCGATGATCGGTTCTCCTTTTTCATCGGTCACTTTTCCCTGAATAATGTTACTGTTGGGGGGAGTCACCACTTTAGCCATTCTCATTTTCTTGTCGGAAGCGGACTCGGAAGTATCCATTGTTGCTGCTACCTCTTGCAATTCAGCAGTCTGCTCCAAGGCTTCCTCCATCATCGGTTCTATTACTGCGGATGCACTTTTAGCGGTAGGAGCAGTTTGGTTTTTGGCAATCATATCCTTTTTATCCGCTTGTTTCACAGCAATTCCGGAAATAGGGGTAGAATCCGTTTTGACCTTTGTGGCAGCCAGCGCGATTTCCTTTCGCGGGGTTACAGGAGCTGCCGGAGTCGCCGGATTTGTAGGAGTTGCCGGTGTTGCAGCTTCAGGCAACTTTGCAGGAACAGACTCTTCAGCGATAAACACTTCATCTGTCATGCTCTTTTTCAGGAACAGGAAATAACTGCTGATACCGAATCCGATAACCAGACATGCAGCGATGCTCCAGGTGATAGCATAAGTGTTCTTTTTCTTTGCCGAATGAGCAGAAACCTGCATCCGCAGTTTCTCGATCCGTTGTTCGTGATTTCCCTCCACTTGGTTGTATCCATCCATAGCATCGGCCAGGAAAGGGTCTTGCATCGACTCTTTTTCCAGCCGGTGTGCCTCTTTTCCTTTGCGGAGTCCTCGTATGTAGTCCAATAGTTTCATAGGGCTTGTTTCTTAATACAAATTTTTAAGTTTCGCTTTCCGTTTTGGATATAGCTTTTCACATTGTTCAGAGTAAATCCGGTCTGTTCCACAATGTCGGCATACGACATTTCCTCTAAAAAGAAACGCGTAATGCTGGTCCGTTGTTCTTCGGGCAACTTTTCGAGACAGTGATGTAATGCCTTTAGTTGTTCCTCTGAACTTTCCTCCTCACTTAATAGATGCAGAAATTCGTCGGATTCCATAACATTAACGGTATAATCTAACGTAATTTCTTTATTTTCCTTTCGTAAAAGTTGCAGGCAATGATTCTTTGCCACTCGGTAGAGCCATGGCTTGAACACTTTTATCTCATAATTTCCCAGTTTAGGCAATAAATCTTCAAACAACTGCATGACCGCCTCCTGTGCCCGGTCTTCATCATGCAGATATTTCAGGCAAAGTCCGTATAGTAACGGGATATATCGGTTATATAATTCACCGAAATATTCCGTATCGCCGGACTTCGTATAATGTATTAGTAATTCCTCGTCCGATAGTTTTGATATTTTTCTTTTGAAAAACAACATCTATTCCTCTTCTTCGTCAATAATGACTTGATATTTTTCTTTCATTACTTCAAAATCACCTGTAATCTGGTCTAATATTTCATGTGTATCCGTACTCTTTACCAATGCGGGCATACCGTAATAGATAGATGCTTTATATGGTAACAGTATCATTTTTCCTTTGGGCAGAGAACGTCCCATACCGGTCATGAATACGGGAATATATTTCACTTCGGGTCGCAGAGACAGGATGCGGGCTATGCCGGATTTAATTTTTCCCATCTGTTCCGGCTTTCCTCTGGTTCCTTCCGGAAAAAGAATCAGCGAATATCCGGCGTCGATGGCTTCAAGCATCTTACGGATCGGATCATGCTCCGAATCTTTTTCTCCTTTTCTTCTGATTAGCAGTGTGTTGATGAAAAAGTTGCTGATGGAAGCCTGAAAGCGGGTTTTCCCGAAATAATCTTCTGCTGCTACGGGTTTGACTTTCCATAAAAGTCCTCCGGGCAGGGAAGATAACAAGCTTAGGGTGTCCAGATGGCTGTTATGGTTGGCAAGGATGATGAATTGCTTTTCCTTTTTGAGGAACTGGCAATCGGTGAACTGAACTCCCACAACCAATTTCAGAAACCATTGGAATACACCTTTATATATAATCTGCATGGCAGCAGCTTGCATGAATCTTTTTTCCATTCTCTCCGTTTAATATGCAATGTAATAAACTAAATGAAAAAATACAGGAGCCGTGTAGGCCAGAGAATCTATCCGGTCGAATACTCCTCCATGACCGGGAATACTGTTCCCCATGTCCTTAATTCCTTTATCTCTCTTGATGGCGGAGATGACTACGTCTCCCGAGAATCCGGCAATCGCAACGAGAGCACTTACCAGGATAACGTTGGGAGCGGAGAGGGGAGTCAGGAAACCGAGGAAGTAACCAATGACGGTAGTACTGATTACGCCGCCCAGAAATCCTTCCCACGTTTTGTTTGGACTTACTTTCGGAAGTATCTTATGCCGTCCGAGAAGTTTGCCCCAGATAAATTGCATGACATCGTTGATTTCCGTAAGGAATACAAGGAATAATAGCAGACCTCGTCCTCCCGCATTGAATCCCGGCAGTTCGGGAAGTGACAGGAGATAAGCGAGGTGGCTGATACCGAATACCGAAAGCATCAGAATCCATTGCAACAGAGCCATCGACTTGGTAATTCCGTGGGTGTCTCCCTTTAAAACAAGTCGTAAGGGCAATACGAGAAACATAACTACCGGAATGAAGATGATGAATGCTCCATACCAGGCAAGGTAAGCAAGGTAATATTGAATGGGAATGGCCAATATCCCCCAAAACAATGCTCCGCGATCTGCCTCTCTGAATCCCAACACCGAGTACAGTTCTCTGAAAGCGATGAAAGAGAGAAAGGCAAGGAAGAAGTAAGAAATGTTATAGCTGATAAATACAGCGCCGATAAACATGCCCGCCATGATCCACCATGAACGTGTGCGGGCGGAGAGTTCGCTGATATTTGTTTTTGGAGAGATCTTCTTTACGAGAAAAAGAATAAGGCTTGCCGTAACAAGCAGTCCGATGATGAGCGAAATGACGATAATCAGTTCATCGCTTAGCGTAGGAAATATGATATCCAATAGTTCTTTCATTTTATTTCATTGTTTGTTGTGTGTGACATGAGGTACAGACGGTGTATCAGTGTTGCGACAAGGCCGACATTCATAATTATCAGGGCTATGAGACATACTATCCGGTCGTATCCTGCATGAATGGTGCAGGTGGCTACTACAAAGGCAAGCGTGAGCAATGCCATGCGGTGTTGCTTGGCCATTGGACCGTTAAAGAAATGCTGGTGCGTTTTGTAGGCTCCTATCCAGCGGAAATAAGCTGTCATAACGGCAAGAAGGGCCGCTAGCCATCCCAGTTCAATACCGAATCCGCCTGCTATATATCCGACGGGAATGATGAACAAAGCATCAGCAAAGCGGTCGGGCATATCATTGTAGAGATCCCCGTTGGCACTTTTCTTCCCTCCTTCAATAGCTACCATCCCATCGAACAGGTTGCAGAGTAACCGCGACTGCATGCAAACGATGAACAGAATGTAGGCTACATACTTGTTAAAACCGGGATCAATGACTGTGCCGATCAACAGAAGGCACCCCACCATAGCGAAGAATACGCTCATCATGGAAATTTGATTGGGAGTGACACCCCAACGAGTTAGTTTGCGGGCAATAATAGTAGCCCAGGCCGTGTTTCGTGAGGCTATTTCCCGCCTTCCGTCGACTTCGTTTTTCATATTTATAATATGTTTATGATTGGCAAATATACACATCATCTTAAGAGTTGCAAAGGAATGAGTGAGAATTTTGAAATGACCCTTTTTTTCTGCCGGATAAAAAAAGTTCAGGCAATTTATGGAATCTGTGTGAAATGTGCATCTCTATAATAAAAGCGAACTAATAGTAACATTTTAAAATAAGAAGTTATGAAAACAAATCAATTCAGAGCGATGATGCTCGTGCTGCTAATGGCGGTTATTTCTTTAGGTAGGATGAATGCGCAAGTTATTACTGTGTCGGGTACGGTGACGGATGCAAAGGATGGAAATCCGCTTGTAGGTTGTTCGGTACAGATCAAGGGTACTTCGAAGGGGGCAATAACGAATATGAAGGGCCAGTATACAATTCAGGCCAAGAAGGGGGAGACGTTGTTGTTTCAGTATATCGGGTATAAGCAAGAGAGAAGGGTGGTGAAATCGGCTACGCTGGATGTGAAGATGAAAGCGGATGATGTGGTATTGGAAGAATGTGTAGTGGTAGGATACGGGCATGAGCTAAAGGCTACTAAATCGGTGTCTGCTGCTTATATGGCGGTATGTCCGACACCGGGAATCATGTATGATGCTGTAAATGCGGAAGAATACGGGCAGATTCAGGAGAATGGATTTAAGAGTGTGTCGGATGCTCCGCTTTCTACTTTCTCTATTGATGTAGATGCTGCTTCTTATAGTAATATGCGTCGTTTTATCAATAAAGGTGAATTGCCTCCTGTAGATGCTATCCGTACGGAAGAATTAGTAAACTATTTTTCCTATGATTATCCGAAACCGACAGGAAGTGATCCTGTGAAAATCACGATGGAAGCCGGAACTTGTCCCTGGAATGCGGATCACCGTCTTGTGCGTATCGGCTTGAAAGCTAAAGAAATTCCGACGGATAATTTGCCTGCATCTAACTTGGTGTTTCTGATTGACGTCTCCGGCTCTATGTGGGGAGCCAACCGGTTGGATTTGGTGAAATCATCTCTCAAATTGTTGGTAAACAACTTACGGGATAAAGATAAAGTAGCTATCGTGACTTATGCAGGCAGTGCCGGTGTGAAACTGGAGGCCACTCCGGGTAGTGACAAACAGAAGATTCGTGAAGCGATAGATGAATTGACGGCAGGTGGTTCTACGGCAGGTGGTGCGGGTATCCTGTTGGCGTATAAAATAGCCAAGAAGAATTTTATCTCTAATGGCAACAACCGTATCATACTTTGTTCCGACGGTGATTTTAATGTGGGCGTTTCTTCCACCGAAGGATTGGAACAATTGATTGAAAAAGAACGTAAGAGTGGAGTGTTCCTTACCGTATTAGGTTATGGCATGGGTAATTATAAAGATAAAAAGATTCAGGTGTTGGCAGAAAAAGGGAACGGTAATCATGCTTATATAGATAACTTGCAGGAAGCTAACCGTGTTTTAGTAGGCGAATTCGGTGCTACATTGCATACGGTGGCGAAAGACGTCAAACTGCAAGTGGAATTTAATCCTTCCCAAGTGCAGGCGTATCGTTTGATTGGTTACGAAAGCCGTCTGTTGAAAGACGAAGACTTTAATAATGATGCTAAAGATGCCGGAGATATGGGTGTGGGACATACGGTAACTGCTTTTTACGAAGTGATTCCTACCGGTGCAAAGAATGAATATGTGGGTAAAATAGATGATCTGAAATATCAGAAGAAAGAGAAAGTGGCAGTGAAACCGACAGGCTCTAATGATCTCCTGACTGTGAAACTGCGTTATAAAGCTCCGGATAAAGATGTCAGCAAGAAAATGGAACTTCCTTTCGTTGATAATAAAGGCAATAATGTTTCTTCCGATTTCCGCTTTGCTTCTGCAGTGGCTATGTTCGGACAGTTGCTTCGGGACTCTGACTTCAAAGGAAATGCCAGTTACGATAAAGTGATTAATCTGGCCAAACAGGGACTAAATAATGATGATAAAGGATATAGAAGAGAATTCATCCGTTTGGTTGAGGCTGCCAAAGGATTGGAAAGAACGAATAAGAACTAGGAAATCGGGCGGGAGTCATTGTGAGTGTACGCTATATGACTATGCGTAAGATTCGCAGATATGAATGAACGTAGAATTCCAGATGGATAATCGTAGAAAATGATAGTGACGGTATATGTTCGGGATAGTGACGCTATCGCTGTTGTATACCGTCACTATCTTTGTCGGATAGCGTCACTATCATTTATTTCGTCCGAATTTCGTCCGACCTGAAACGAAAAATAGCCGTAAACTTATCGTTTACAGCTATTTAACTCTGCACGGGAGGAGAGGCTCGAACTCTAATGACATTTTTTGCTTCCTCCTTTATTGAATGTCAAATAACTATGTTTCTGGTTAAGCATTATTATTATAAGTTGACTTGTCCGAAATATGTCCGCAGACATGTAATATTTATCTATTTTTTATTGTTGAATATTATTATTTCTAAATCATAGGTAAACATTTTAGTATATTGCGGCATCGATATATAGTTGAATAACTATTTTTTGTTTAATAAAACTTGTATTAGCCGTTCTTTCTCTTCGAGAAGTTTCTTTAAATAAGCAATTTCTTCTTCTTTATTAAGATTAGTGCCCGTATTATTTTCCGAAGGATTATCAAAGAAAATACCGGGAGAAACATTAAATACCTCTGCTATGGCTTCAAGAGTTTTAGTATTAGTTGACCCTGCTCTTATCATAGACTGAATAGTACTTTCATCCTTACCGATTCGGGAAGCTAATTCCCTAATTTTGATTTTGTTTATTTCGCATAAATCTCTTATAAGTAATAAATTAGCCATAATTTGATATAGTATTTACAATAATTAACAGGAATTATATAGCACATTATGCTAAATAAATCTATATTTGT
>NZ_JADMOU010000041.1:0-44022 GCF_015558905.1 Bacteroides sp. D55t1_190419_B8 | reverse complement strand
GATTTGGACACCCTTCACTTTTATATATTAAATTAACTAATTACTTCTCACCTCGTTTAGTGGCTGAATAGTTAATCTTCAAAGCATAAGATTTTCTAAGAGCATTTTTTACGTCAGTAATAATACCCATCTTTGT
The DNA here is from genome assembly GCF_015558905.1 of Bacteroides sp. D55t1_190419_B8. NCBI lineage: Bacteria > Pseudomonadati > Bacteroidota > Bacteroidia > Bacteroidales > Bacteroidaceae > Bacteroides > Bacteroides sp. D55t1_190419_B8. Next base: position 43,886 of record NZ_JADMOU010000041.1, on the reverse strand, counting down.
CTTTTGATCTACTTTCAGAGACACAGTCATTTTAGCTGCATCACCTTCATTCATACTTGCACGTTCCTGGAAAATGAAGTCTTGTACCTCACCAACTTCAGCATAGCTGTCGTTCAGCTGAATACGACTTTCAGTACCCATTTTCGCGCGATATTCTTGTGTAGGTTCCCCTACATAAATGAATGTTACCAGCGATTTCTTCTCCAGTTTTTCGAGTTCAGTACCTTGCGGAAGTGTAAACTGCACCTTTAATGTTACCTCACGCATTGTTGTTACAATCATAAAGAAGAACAACAAAGTAAAGATAAGGTCAGGCAACGAAGAAGTATTCAATGCCGGCATTTCACGTTTACCAGTCTTATTAAATTTTCCCATTACTTACTTCTTTTTATCTCCGTACTTTTTAGGTTCTGCCTCAGAAATTCTCTGCGGATAAATTTCACGAATCGCCTTTTGTTGATCGTCATTCAATTCCGCATATGTCTTTTGCCATTTTTCCTGAGCCAACTCGTCTCTCAATTCATTATATGCAGCCACCAATTCGTTCTGCACACTGATATATGCCTGATAAGAAGATCCACGGTCATTCTGCAAAGAAATTACGTGCTTGTCATTAACCAGATATGTGCCGAAGAATTCTACATTCTTCTGTGTTTTTTCAGGCATGTGTTCTGCATTAGCAACATTAGCAATAAATTCTTTAGCTCTTTCTCTTAGCTCATCAACACTGATATAATCATTTCCGCACATCAAGGCATCATCCTTATTCAGGTATACCTGTAAGACGTTACGTTCTTTGATCTTATCTGTATTCTGTTGATCTTGATCTTCAGGTGGTGGAGGCAAAAGTCTTGCCAAACCACGGTCCGTATCCATTGATGTCGTAATCAAGAAGAAGATCAGCAACAAGAAAGCGATATCCGCCGTAGAACTTGAGTTAATATCAGGAACTTTTCTTTTTCCTTTTGCCATTTTTAATCACTTATTTAATTGAGTGTCCTCAATTGATTACGATAATTTTTTCTTTATACCACTTGCAATGATTGCAACAATAGTCACAAACAACAGTATGTAAATAGAATAAAGGAACATATCTGTTAGTTTCAGCCAAAAAGGAACGTTGTCAGTACCACTATAGCCAGGGATCTGCATCGGTGTACCATCACCCATAGACCAAGCTACAACTAAAACAACAACTAAAAGAACCAAACCGAGCAAAGACTTGATAGCGTTTGCCGGATTATCTTTGAGAGCTGCACCAAATTGGAATATAGCACCAAGAACTGTAGCAGCAATAGCCACACCAAACAAGACGTACATCAAATAGAGTAAGGCATCTGTTTGAGCCGGCTGCCACATTTCGGGATCTACCCCCACAATCACTGCATCGCCTGTAGCATTTCCTCCGAAAAAGAAAAGCCCTATTACGATCAGAATAATGGCAAACATCGCATAAAGTGCGTAATACGATGCTTTATATGTTAACTTACTCATTTTAGATTATTTTTTGTATTTCAAGTTATATTTGATTACCATGTCAAGCAAAGAGATGGAAGAATCTTCCATTTCACTTGTAAGAGCCTCAATTTTAGAAAGTACGTAGTTGTAGAATACTTGAAGGATCAATGCTACGATCAAACCGAAGATAGTTGTAATCAAGGCAACTTTCATACCACCTGCAACAACCGTCGGAGAGATATCACCTACCTGCTGGATTTTATCAAATGCCTGCACCATACCGATTACAGTACCCAAGAATCCGAGTGACGGAGCCATTGCGATAAACAGTGTGATCCAAGAACATCCTTTTTCAAGGTAACCAGCCTGTACACCACCGTAAGATACAACTGACTTCTCAACTACATCAATACCCTGATCAATTCTCATCAGACCTTGATAGTAGATAGAAGCAACCGGACCTCTGGTGTTACGAGCAATGTCTTTAGCAGCTTCAACATCTCCTTTTTCCAAAGCAGCTTCGATAGATGCCATGAATTTTTTTGTGTTGATTTCAGCCAAGCTCAAATAAATGATACGTTCAATACAGAAAGCCAAACCGATCACCAAAGCGATAGCTACCAAACTCATGAAAGATGCAGTACCTTCGATGAATTTAACTTTGATTTCCTTGTGAATACCACCCTCTTCTGCAGCAGGAGCAGCAGCTGTAGTAGCTTCAGCGGCAGGAGCAGCTTGTTGTTCAGTTTGTTCTGCTGCAGGAGCGTCTTGAGCCTGAGCAAATTGAATTGAGCCAAAAGTGAAGGCCCCAATCACAGCAACAATTGCAAATAACTTTTTCATTGTGTGTCTAATTTTTAAGATTAATTAATTGATTATTATTGTATTTACTTCTCATCTCTCTTTCATTTCTGCGGAGAGACGGGGATTCGAACCCCGGATACACTTTTGGCGTATACACGCTTTCCAGGCGTGCCTCTTCAACCACTCGAGCACCTCTCCCTCTGCGTTTTCAGCATTTTCAGCTACAAATGTATTCTTTTTTTTCTTTTCAAGAAGCATTCTTACTCTTTTATCTCGAATAAATACTGCAAATTAATATAATTTAAAACCTTTCGAACCTTATTTGCGGATTCCGAACACTTTTAGCGCATTCACAGAAGTGACCTGTGCAACGTACTCCGGGTCCATCTGATAGATATCCGCCACCTTCATAAGGGTGTCTCTCACATTGGCACTTTCATTCCTCTTTCCCCGATTCGGCACGGGAGCCAAATAGGGAGAATCGGTTTCGAGCACAATACGTTCCAAAGGAACAGTCGCCAGTGTCTCCGGTAAGGTCGACTTCTTGAAAGTTACAACTCCATTGATACCTAACATAAATCCTTCGAATTCCAACATTTTCTCCGCTTCTTCCGATGTCCCGGTAAAACTATGAAAAATGCCGGTCAATGGGGTATTTTTATAGGATTCCATTACCTTATATATATATTCAAACGCTTCTCTTGAATGGATTACAATGGGAAGATCATATTCTAGCGCCCACTCTATTTGTTTTTCAAAAACCAAGATCTGCTCTTTCAGAAAAGTCTTATCCCAATAAAGATCAAGACCTATTTCTCCGATAGCCACAAATTCATGGGAAGTCGACAGGTATTTACGGACAATCGCTAATTCCTGTTCATATGATTCATTGACAGAAGTGGGGTGCAATCCGATCATCGGATAGCAAAATCCCGGATAATCCCTACAAACTGACAACATAGCATCAATGGTCGTACTGTCTATATTGGGCATAAAAATATAGGAAACTCCCGCTTTCCGTGCACGTTCCATCACCTGCGGCAGGTCTTCGGTAAATTCTTCAACAAAAAGATGAGAATGAGTATCGATCAACATGATATTTCTTTTTCTTCTTTTATTTTTTCGCTGGAGCGATAATAATATATCAGCCCATAGTCGCGACATTTTTCTAATCGGGTATCATTGGGAGTGACATCCTGATATTTGGCTTCTACTTGGTTCCAGATGTCCAAAATCAATTCATCGGCACGGTCACGCATGGACGCCAGTTCATCAAGACTACGATTGGTTAATGCCTGATAATTCTTCTGCCGTTCATAGCTATCCAGGAAAATATCATAATGCACTTTCACGCGTGCAATAGTCGGATTATAAATAGGTATGCCACCTTGAGTGGTTCTTAGTTGTTCGCCTTCGATTATTTTCTTCCCCCATTCTACCAATGAGGCTTCACTCAACAAATCCGGTACGGTATTAGAAGCAGGCAAGCCATATAACTCTTTATGTATCACCTTGATTTCATCACGAAGCACTGCCAAATTAAGCACCTGAATAAAATGAGAGATATACAGCCGGGCAGTCTTCACATTCATCTGATGTTTACGGCTGGCACGTGACTGATTATCGTAGCACTGTGTATAATAAATTTGCGCCGCCTCGAACCGATGCAAGAAGTTACGTGCTTCAAATAATGTCTTCAATGTAATAGCCAAGTCACGCACATTATACATCTCTCCCTTTTCGACAGCCGCTTTCAGTGCCCGAACTCTTGCTTGATCTGTATTTGGTAATCGTCTATAAGGCATAATAGCTACATTTCACGATACATTAACAATTTCACCAGATTCTTCAGTTCCTTTTTTCTGTCTTCTGCAACAGCTACCGCCGCCAGGCTTTCCATAGCGAGCGTATAATATTCACGCATTTTGCTTTCACAGATATTGCGGATGTTCAACTGATTATAGATTTCAGTTACCGCTTCGATTTTTTCAGAAGGCTGAAAAGCTTCCGCATTCAACCAACGATTCAATTCAGTATGCTGCTTTTCATCCGCACGGTTCAGTGCTTTGATAAGCATATATGTTTTTTTATTGCAGAGGATGTCTCCACCTATCTTCTTCCCGAACACTTCCGGATCACCGTATACATCCAACAAGTCATCCTGCAACTGGAATGCTACTCCGATATGCATTCCAAAATTATATAGATTCTCTGCATCTTCAGCAGTCGCTCCTGCGAGAATTGCACCAATTTTAAGGCTACCCGCAAGCAACACAGCTGTTTTCAAACGAATCATTTCAATATATTCGTCTTCTGTGACGTCACAGCGAGATTCAAATTCCATATCCAGTTGCTGTCCTTCACAGATTTCGAGTGTAGTCAGGCTGAATAAATCCATCACTTCTTTCAGGTGTTCCGGCGGACACCCCGTCATATACCGGAATGCCAGAATCAGCATAGCATCTCCCGAAAGTACAGCAGTATTATCGTTCCAGACCTTGTGTACGGTAGGTTTCCCTCTGCGCACATCCGAACGATCCATCAAATCATCATGTAACAAGGTGTGATTGTGATAAACTTCGATTGCAGTGGCAGGATCGTATATAGACGCAACATCCTCCCGATACAGGTTATATCCCATCAACATTAATACAGGACGTATCCGCTTCCCACCCAGAGAAAGGATATATTCAATCGGTTCATAAAGCCCTTTCGGCGTCCGGGTAAACTGGATTTCAGAGATATGATTATTTATCTTATCGAGTAATTGAGAAGCTGTAAACATGATGAATAAAAAAATGAATGAATAAAAAGAGGCTGCCGAAAGCAGCCTCCCAATTTATAGTGTTACAAATTACTGCAATCTAAACATCACAGGAACCGTAAATTTTACACGTACCGGTTTTCCGCGCTGCATACCTGGTTTCCACTTCGGCATGGTGTTAATCACACGGAGGGCTTCTTTATCCAGATACGGGTCAACGCTACGTACAACCTTCGCATCCACGATACTACCGTCCTTATTAACAACGAACTGTACGATAACACGTCCTTGAGTTCCGTTTTCCTGTGCGATAGTCGGATATTTAATATTTTTTGCCAGATACTGCATCAAAGCTGCTTGTCCGCCCGGGAAGTCCGGCATATTTTCTACAACCTCGAAAATTGTCTGTTCTTCCGGCTCTTCTTCAACAACCTGTACAGGCACGTATTTAACCTCTACACGAGCTTGATTATCTTCATTAATAATAGTTGTTGTTTCTTCAATTTCAGCCTTATCATCCACAATCTCCAGCAATTCTGCTACTTTTGGAGCTTCAGGTGGTGGTGGTGCTGCCTGTTCCGGGGTTTCAGTAATAGGAATGATTTCCTCTTCAAACACAACATCAGCTACTGCCTGGCTTGTATCTATTTTCACGTCACGCTGGGTCCATTCGAACGCCACGAACATGAAAGCTAGAACTACCACGTAACCAACGAGCAGCCATGTAGACTTCTTGCCTTCCAAGTCTGCCTTGGGTGATTTTTTAACTTCCATAAATTTATTAATATAATGATTAAAAAAAAGTGTCTTCCGTGTGTCTCTGGGCAAATATAGTACATTTTCATAGATCCATTCTCCTCTTTATCTCTTTTTTATCCAGCTTTTTAACTTTTTTAATTCTTTCGTACTTGTCTTGCCCCTTTTAACAGCAAACCTATGGTTGATTTTCAAATTTACCGTATCTTTGGCGGACAAATCAGATAAACTGAATATGAAAAAGATAACAATTGCAATCGATGGCTTTTCCTCTTGTGGAAAAAGTACAATGGCCAAAGATCTTGCCCGCGAAGTGGGTTATATTTACATTGACAGCGGAGCCATGTATCGTGCGGTCACTTTATATAGTATAGAAAACGGGATTTTCAACGGAGACGTGATCGATACGGAGAAACTGAAAAATGAAATCAAGAACATTCGTATATCTTTCCAGCTGAATAAGGAAACCGGACGTCCCGACACGTATCTCAACGGCGTGAATGTGGAGAATAAAATCCGTTCGATGGAGGTTTCTTCCAAAGTGAGTCCTATCAGTACGCTTGACTTCGTACGTGAAGAAATGGTGGCGCAGCAACAGACTATGGGAAAGGAAAAGGGAATTGTGATGGATGGCCGGGATATAGGAACCACCGTTTTCCCTGATGCGGAACTGAAAATATTTGTAACCGCTACTCCCGAAATCCGTGCTCAACGCCGTTATGACGAACTGAAAGCAAAAGGACAGGAAGCCAGCTTCGACGAAATTTTGGAAAACGTGAAACAACGGGATTATATCGACCAGAACCGGGAAGTAAGTCCGCTTCGCAAAGCTGAAGATGCCCTGCTTCTGGATAACACCCACTTATCGATTGAAGAGCAAAAGGAATGGCTTTTCAGACAATTTAATAAGGTAAGTAAATAGTTTGCTTTATGATCAAGGTGGAGATAGACGAGGGGTCCGGCTTCTGCTTTGGTGTGGTGACAGCCATTCATAAGGCAGAAGAAGAGTTGGCAAAGGGAGAGACTCTCTATTGTCTCGGAGATATTGTACACAATAGCCGGGAAGTGGAAAGGCTTAAAACGATGGGATTAATCACGATCAACCGGGAAGAATTCAAGCAGCTGAAGAATGCCAAAGTATTGCTTCGCGCACATGGAGAGCCACCGGAAACTTACATGATTGCCCGTGAAAATAATATAGAGATTATCGATGCGACCTGTCCGGTAGTATTACGTTTGCAAAAACGCATCAGACAAGGGTATCTGACAGACAGTGACAAAGAAAAACAAATTGTCATATACGGCAAAAACGGCCATGCTGAAGTATTGGGATTGGTGGGACAAACAGATGGAAAAGCAATTGTCATTGAAAAGGCAGAAGAAGCCAAACAGTTGGATTTAAACAAAAGCATCCGTCTTTTCTCACAGACCACCAAGTCACTGGACGAGTTTCAGGAAATCGTGGAATACTTCAAGCAACATATTTCACCGGAAGCGACTTTCGAATATTATGATACTATCTGTCGTCAGGTTGCCAACCGGATGCCTAAGCTCCGGGAGTTTGCAGCTACACACGATTTGATATTCTTCGTCAGTGGCAAAAAGAGTTCAAACGGAAAAATGCTGTTTGAAGAATGTTTGAAGGTAAATACCAATTCACATTTGATAGATAATGAGAAAGAAATAGATCCTTCTCTCCTTCAAAACGTAAATTCAATTGGCGTATGTGGTGCGACTTCTACTCCTAAATGGCTGATGGAGAAGATTTACAATCACATTCGGACGCTTATCAAAGAATAACAGCTTTATTCTGACAAAGAATAATAGCAAAGTAACATAAGGAAACGGCAAAGTAACACGAATGAATAAAAGGAAAGCAAAAAAAGGTCATTTGAACATTTTTAATGTTTTCTTCTTACGAAAAAAAACTTCATAACCACTGCTTTCAACTTTTTGTTGTACATTTGCCGCGTCAAACTAATTAATGAGAGATTGTTATATGGGAACAGTTAAGTGTATCGGAATTTTGACCTCCGGAGGTGATGCTCCAGGAATGAACGCTGCTATACGTGCAGTGACACGTGCAGCCATCTACAATGGATTGCAAGTTAAAGGTATATACAGAGGATATAAAGGTCTGGTTACAGGTGAAATCAAAGAATTCAAGAGTCAGAATGTGAGTAATATCATCCAGTTGGGTGGTACTATCCTGAAAACAGCCCGTTGTAAAGAGTTCACGACTCCGGAAGGTCGTCAGTTGGCTTATGACAACATGAAAAAAGAAGGCATTGATGCTTTGGTTATCATCGGTGGAGACGGCTCACTGACAGGTGCGCGTATCTTTGCACAGGAATTTGATGTTCCATGTATCGGACTGCCGGGAACTATTGACAATGACCTTTACGGTACAGATACGACCATCGGATATGATACTGCATTGAATACCATATTGGATGCCGTAGATAAGATTCGCGACACAGCCACTTCACATGAACGCTTGTTCTTCGTTGAAGTTATGGGACGTGATGCCGGTTTCCTTGCGTTGAACGGAGCTATCGCTTCGGGTGCGGAAGCTGCCATTATTCCGGAATTCAGTACGGAAGTCGACCAACTGGAAGAGTTTATCAAAAACGGATTCCGCAAGTCCAAAAACAGTAGCATTGTATTAGTAGCCGAAAGCGAACTGACAGGAGGAGCCATGCATTATGCCGAACGTGTGAAAAACGAATATCCGCAATATGATGTACGTGTGACGATTTTAGGTCATCTGCAACGTGGTGGTAGTCCTACCGCTCACGACCGTATTCTGGCAAGCCGCCTTGGTGCTGCTGCTATCGATGCCATTATGGAAGATCAACGCAATGTTATGATCGGAATCGAACATGATGAAATCGTTTACGTGCCGTTCAGCAAGGCTATTAAGAATGACAAACCGATCAAGAGAGACCTCGTCACTGTATTGAAAGAGCTTTCGATCTAATTTTTTATTCTAAAGAGTTTATTTATACTGATATATGACGATAAAGAGCTATGAATGATGGAGTAACCCATTTATTCATGGCTCTTTTATTTATATAATATGATAGAGATGAACGCAACTACAACACCAAGTGCGTTCACATATATGAATTCCATCCTCCAATGCTACTTACCTTTCGCGACAAATATCCATTAAACTACCGTTATACAACTGCAATACTTCCATCATACAGTAACTATTGTTCGATTAGGATGCCGATATAGCTAATTCACCACAGCCGTGGTAGCTTCTTCCCACAGCCGTGAAGAGTTCCTACCACGGCCGTGAGAAGATCTTGTCACGGCCGTGGGAAATTAATGATACCGGTACTTTAATAGAACAATACCGGTATCCCAACGTAACTATACCAGTTTCTTTTCCTATTCCCCCCACTTTATCAGCCTGCAAACAAGCTACCTGATAAGGAGTCAGCACTGACAATAAAAGTATATATGTTTTATTGTCAGCCTATTATCAGCATCTATTGTCAGGATATATAGAATTGATATTCAACCACTTGAGTGTTATTCTGACAGATTGACAATAAAAAGAGTACAAATCACAATGTATTCTAAACAAAATCGTATGATTTTGCTCAAATCGGAATAGAAATAAAGTAAAGATGCCATTACTGACAATGGCCTACCATTATACAGCCTTTATTTCTTCGTACCTATTAATTGCCTGATGAATTTCCTTATCCATAAATAATAGCCGGTCAGTGGTAATGCAGCCCCAATCAAAGCGGCAATAAAGGCAAGTATGCGGGTAAACATCCCTCCCCAATTACCGACATGTACCGAATAAATCCAGCCGCGAATCTTCCCTGACTTGTCTTGATGTTGATAAAGACTTGTTTCTGTAAATTCACCAGTATCCGTATTAAAAGAATAACGATCAGACGCACGCTGATTTCCAAAGCGGTTGAAAGATACACTTGCCGTACCGGAAGAAACACTGATTTGCTTATATTCCGGATTTTGATACCTTAGTTTATCATACACTTCCTGCCAATAAGCGAATGGCAAAGCCGCAGAATACCGATTACTGTGATCGTTTTCCGGATATTCCTTACTGTCCAACTGCCTCCGTGGATATTCTCCAGCCCCCTGATTTCCGGCATGCTCTCTATCTTTTTTATGATTTCCTGATTGTTCTTTACCATTATGTGGCCTCTCTCCATGTTCTCCATTGTCCTTCCGACCTTTCGGACGCCCACCTCTTTCACCATTTTGTGCATCATTGCCTTCTCTCTTCTTTTCTTGATGTGCCAGTCTGACATCTCCCTTTTGGGGATTACCCTTCTGTTCATGTCCTTGGAGGGTATGCACTTGCATTTCTACCCCGAAGACTTTATAAAAAGCTGTCCGATACCACGGAAAGGACCATGTCAATCCCGTCAATGCCATAGCTAACAGAAAAATCAGGGCGTACATTCCTCCCGCCACATGCAAGTCATACCAAAATCTTTTCCAACCTTTTGTTGCTGTTATTTTCAGACTGTTTTTCAAAGACTTACGTGTACGAGGCCACCAAATAACGATTCCCGAGATCAATACAAAAACCAATGACAGTGTACTGACACCTACAATCATCTTACCCCAAAATATTCCATCATTTCCCGGTTTCATACTATCCAACAGCCAGCGGTGCATCCGGAACATAAACGTAAAAAAACTACTGCGCTCACTTTTTCCTTTTACTTCACCCGTGTACTGGTCTACATACAAAGATGCGCGGCGTGGTTTGGAAAGATTGACCTGATAAGTACGCCCGGGATCAGAAGAAATGCTAACACCGGTCAAAGATACACTGTCCGGCAATGTCGCTGCCACTTTTTCAAGTAACTTATCGATAGGAATAGGTTCCTCTTTTACTGTTTCTACATAGTAAAGTGCAGGACGGGACAACTCATTTACCTCATTCTCGAATACCAGCATAGCACCGGAGAAACAGATAAGAGTAATTATCAGTCCGAAAGGGACGGAAAGCCACAAATGTATTTGTCTGAAAATTTTCTTCATTGTATTTGGAGTGGTAAAAAGCCAGTCCCTCTAAAAAAGAAGAGAGAGAACCGGCCTTTATCTATTTTTATACTGTTTTATAAACTTGTTTCAGCAGCAGCACCCAGAATCAAATATTGATCTCTAGTTCCGAATGCGGTAAAACGCGGCATAGTAAATTCTGCCGAACGCTTGCCCAATGTACCGTCACTTTTCAGTTCGAAAGAATATGAAACTCCGGCATCACCTTGACGGTATCCCAAACCGTATGCATATTTTTGATTAGGGAAGAGCCAATGAGTTGCAGCATCCGTTTCCGTACTACCACCTTCCACTTTAATAGTTAATACAGCATCCGGATCATTTATTTCCGCTTCTGTTGCCGGAACCAAATAAGAGGCTTCCGAACTTGCAGCAGCAATTACATATTTCTCCAACGTCCCATTATTCATTTTACAAATAGCGGTAATACCTCCGTCAGCCTGAACAGTCGCTCCCTTAGTAGCCTTAGCAGCCGCAGCATCAATAATATAAATGGCGGGTTGTTGAACTGTAGATGAACCCGAAGCAGATTTCTGGAATACGACCGGAATATAGGCTTTACCATTTTCAACATAAACAAATCTTCCCATATCCGCCAATTCTTCAGCAACCGGGAAATCGGTCACCTTAGTTAAAGTTCCGCTTTGAGAATCAAAAATTGCCATCATTTTTGCATCACTCGTAGAGTCATATTTTCCTTCTGTAGCGTACATTCTCAACAAAAATTTAGTACCTGTGATATGCCATACCTGGAAGAAAGAGAGTTTCTTTCCAAATGTAGCATTTGCCGCATCTTCTATATTAAAATAATAAGACTTATCAAACTCGTTAGTTGTTGTGTTGACACGAAGCACTCCCGCATCAAGAGTCGTTTTATTTTTCTCATTACTTTGGCTCTTTGCTACACTGTTTGAGAAGACATACAAATAACCGTCATCTGCCGCACAAATAGTTGGGTAGAATTGAGAACGATAACGTGAAGTTGCATAGCTGATACGATTATCAGTGATGATAGTCGGCTTCTTATCAAAATTATTAATTCCGTCATAAATTCCAATCCAAACTTGATTAGGGTGTACAGTTGCACTTATTGACTTTTCTCCGGTTTCTTCATCTTCCGCAATCAGGTCTTCATATCCCTCTGCTGCTCCCGACTCAATTCCATAATCACTGAAACCCAACGGACACAAGGCTGTATACACTTTATCACCTATGGATTCAAAGCCGGATACGGTAAAATATTCTCCGTTTCCAACCAAATCTTCGGTTACCAGAGTGGAAGTTTTATACCTCTGCTGATCCGAATCAATGAGGGTAAAATTGACCCCATATTTGGGAGAGTCACTACCTGTTCCCTTGCCGTCGTCTCCCTGATTTCCCGGCTCATCATCACTACAAGACAAAACTGTCAATCCCATAACCATAGACACTGCAAGCATCCATAAAAAATTCTTTCTTACCATTTTTTGTTCCTATTAAAAATTGACTAATATTTAAAGATTAAGCTCAAAGAGCCTGTTCATTTTTTATCTGTTGAAATAATATCTGATTTTCCCATAAAAAGCACGACCGGCTTTCTGTAGACTAAAGTTGTCATAAAGCTTCTCATCTGTAAAGTTCTTACATTCCAGAGAAAAGTTGTAGCGGGAGTTCTTCAGACTATAAACCAAACTAAGATTATGAGAAAACTGACTTGGTACTCCCTTTTTATTGGAAGCCCCATGATTTTCCCAATGGAGAGGAAATTCATGCACATAATAATTATCATATGTTACTGTCAGCAAATTGCCCTTTCCAAAAAGATGATGCGCATAAAAGGAAGCATCTACGTTAGCAAACAAATAAGGAATATTCGGCATCCTTACTTTATAGGTAGTCGATTCACTCCCATTCAATCCGTACCTCTCGTAATCACGCGTGTTCAAATCGGTGAAATTTCCACCGATAGAAAACCATTTAGAATAATTATAGCGTACTTCCGCATTCCAGCCCATTGTCCTTACACGTCCATGGTTCATGTATGCTGCATATTGTGATGAACCTGCCAAAAACGTTCCGGTCAAACGCCGGATAAAGTCCTTCGTATCTCTATACACCAATCCTCCTTCGACATATATAGAATGTTTTCCAAATTCGTGTGAGTAAGACAAGCTCGCATTTACGTTATGACTGTGTTCCGGTTTCAATCCTGCATCTCCCAGTTCCATATCATCATCACCAAACAATTCATCAGCTGTAGGAAGGCGTAACGCCCTTTCATACGAAAACTTTGCCTGAAATCCATCCAAAAACAAATACGTAGCAGCTATCCCATAGCCAAAGGCTCCGGTACTACCGGCAGACTCTTCATAACTGACTCTATTATTGGAAGAACTATCATCATTGTTGGTATTTCTCGGCCCACTACTGTACTGGTTATAGTATTTACCAAACACAGAAACATTCCACAAATCCTTATGACTATAACGATAAGAAAGTCCTGTGATATTCTTCCTTGATTTCTTTTCAATTTTGCTATACTGGGCGGCACCCGTAGCATCTGTTATATTAGCAGAAGAAGTAGGTTTACGCTCATACCCCATCAACACATGATTAAGCACGAAAGCATGGCTTTCACCCAAATGATAATTGGCAGTAAAGGTACCGTTCCAGTTATCGGTACTTGATTTATAGTCTTGATAACTCTGCTCGCCCAACTTACCTTTTTTATACCGCATTTGTCCCAGCCAGTTATATTCATAAGTTGCCGTATCAATGTTTTGAGTAATATTACGGTTATAGTTTGCAGTCAGGTTCACATCCAGACCTTTGAGCAATAAGTTTCTTTTCCGGTATTCCACCGAAGGCATAAATGAATGGCCTTTCCGCCGTTTTTGTCCGTATACAATTTCCTGTACAACACCGTTCTGGATTTCCTTATCATTTTGCGAATAGGTAAAGGTAAGCATCAAACGGTCGGCAAACGGTTTATTCACAAGCCCCACTTTACCCACAACAGCCTCATTATGATAAGTGTCGTGAAAGCGTTTCACCCGTTCTATTTTTTCCGAATCCCAGCCGGATACCCAGCCATCTTCATCGACCACTTCATCATAATGTTCCACCGGAGTATCAATCCAATAATTATTATCCGAATAATTCTGAAAAGCATTGATTTCGAATGTAAACCCATTATCAGCCGTATGTCCCACATTCACATACGATTTATGGGTGTTGAAAGATCCATAAGAATATGAAGCATCGACAAATGTACGCCGCTTATTTCCGGTGACAATATTTATCACACCGCCCAAAGCATCCGTACCAAAGCCAACGGGTACCACACCACGATATACTTCGATACGCTCTGCAAAATTAATCGGAATATTATTCAGGCTGAACGAGCCTCCTACTCCATCCTGCGGCACTCCATCAATGAATAACTTGATGTTTTTTCCACTCATTCCATCTAAAGAAAGATTCATATCCGAACCCACCCCGCCTGACTCACGCAACTTCACACCAGGCACCTTCGTTAAAGCACTGGCTAAATCCTGCGTACTATTATGAAGTTTGGTTGCATCAATCGCTACAGCATTAAAAGCTGATTTATTCACCCGATTCACTCCGGAAGTAGAAATCACCACTTCACTAAGTTCTTTCACATCAGGAGTGATGGTAAAGTTCATCTTTATCCGTTCTCCCCTTCTTAAAACCACTTTTTTTTCTATCGTTTTATATCCCATAGCGGAAACAACTAATGTATATTCGCCACCGGGAGCTTTAATATGATAAAGCCCCTCACGGTTAGTGGCAGAACCGAAACCAGTCCCTTTCAGGTGAACAGTAGCAAAATCAACTATTTCTTTTTCCGTAGATATTATTCGACCCGATATCATGGATCCCTTCCCATGCTGCGAATAAGCTGATAGAGAGAAAATTAACATCAACAACAGTAGACCTGTCATCCTCTTTATTTCACAACAAACAATCTTTTTCACCCGACTCATATTTTTATTTATTCTAAATAAGAATTACATTTGCGGGTGCAAAAGTATATAACAAGCATTAATTATAAAAATCATAAAAATTTGGTATCACCCAAACTTTTCTAATAAATAAGACAAGATGAGAGCAGATCTGGAGTGGTTTAGAACCTTTAAAGCTATATTTGATACGGGAACTATGAGCGACGCCGCCAAAGAGTTGAATATTTCTCAACCTGGCGTCAGTCTGCATTTAAGTTCACTGGAAAATTATATCGGACATCCGTTATTTGAACGTAACACCCGGAAAATGATTCCCAATGAACGAGCAAGAAAGCTATACCGGCAAATATGTTACTCACTCACCAAATTGGAAGAAGTAGAAAACAGTGTCCGCAAGAGAAGTGGAAAAGAGAGAATGACTCTTTGCCTTGGAGTATATTCGGGACTATTTTCTCAACTAATAGCTCCTCATATCGCCGATTTAGATTTTAATCTCATCGTACAATTCGGAGACAACGACAAATTGAGTGAGCTTCTGGAAAGCGGTTCGGTAGACATTATCATCACTTCAATCGAAACGCCCATTCACAATATTTCATATCAAGTTCTCGGAACCTCCGAATTTATCGTCGCTGCAGGAAAAGAAACCGATATCTCTCAATTCCAGCAGCTGGATATTGAGAATAAGGGTCAGGTAAGAAAGTGGTTACAATCTCAACTTTGGTACAGCAACGAAAAAAATATATGGGCGCGTTTTTGGAAACTCAATTTCAAAAAAGAGAGCGATTTCGCACCCAATTATGTGATGCCTGACAAGAATACCATTCTCCGCTGTTTGGAAAAAGGTGTCGGCCTGGCACTTATGCCTCATTCTATCTGCCGGGATTCTATAGAACGAGGAGATATTATATGCCTGTGGAAAGGATATGTAGAGATGAAAAATACACTCTACATCGGACATCGGAAAAACTCAATATTAAGCGACGAGATCCAACAGATCAAAGAAATAATGACAACTGAATTCGAAAAATGTCATAATGAATCATGTCAGCCACTGCGCTAACGACCGTTCCGTCACCTCCCACAACTGCTCTTTCTGCACATGATTCGTGTATTTATCAGACAAGTTTTTCCGGTGGTTATTGACATACAGTTGTCCTGTCACGCCTGCTTCCTTTTCATCCAACAATAAACCGACTGCCGTAGAAGCCCCTTTCTTCGGTTTGCGGATAAAAGGACGAAAAAAAATATCCGTCAACGGATCAAACCACTTATGCATCGTAATGATATTGGTAGAAACAATTCCCGGATCGGCAGCATTGACGGTGATTCCTTTCTCACGAAGTTGCCCGGAGAGTTCGAAAGTAAATAGTAACAAAGCCAGTTTGGTGTTACTGTAAACAGGAATTCTCCAAAAACTCCCCGTTTTTCCTCTGTGAAAGAAATCGGGAAAATCGAGTTTACCAATTGCGTATGTACAAGAAACCATATTGACGATACGCGCTCCACGCACCATCAGCGGAACCAATTTCCGAGTAAGCAGATAAGGTCCCATATAGTTCACACTTACCGTTCGCTCAAACCCATCAGAAGTAGTATGAAAACCTGTTTCCATCGTTCCGGCATTATTCATCAGCAAAGCAATGGAGAGGTTTCTTTCCAAAATCTGGTTGGCAAAAGAAACTACCGATTGCATGGAAGACAAATCAATAGCTATTACTTCCAAATACGGGTTTCCGGTTTCCTTGCTCAAATGTTCGCGGACAATCTCCGCTTTCTTCGGATTATAACATGCCATTATGATTCGATAACCGGCTTTGGCTACGGCACGTGTTATTTCTGTCCCCATTCCTCCGTCCGCACCGGTGATAATCGCCCATTTCATTTCACTCATTTTTTCTCCAATTTATCAATCTCCTTTTGTAAAGACAAAGGGATTTGTTCTTTCAAATGTTGATGACAAGCCATTTCTATCGTATACATACGACCGATGCAATAATTACTGTGTCCACAGCTACAGCGTGCTTGTTCCTCCTTTTTCATCCGATTCACAAATCCCGGTTCGTTGAGCAAAGCTCTCGCCATCTGTACGGCATCAAAACCGGAATCGAGCACTTCATCTATTTTCTGACGAGAAACAAGACCGCCGACATAAATCAGCGGCGCATTCGGAAGAGCTGCCCGGAATTTCAGTGCATCTTCAAGGAAATATGCTTCTTTGAAAGGTACAGAGGGGATCATCCATTTACCAAACATACGGACTCCGTATTTCAGCCACCAGCAATTCATATAGTAAGACATCGAACGGATTGGCATGGCACCCCGCATCACATACATCGGTGCACGGCTCACAAAGCCTCCACTCAACACCAATCCATGAACTCCATGTTCCAATAGACGTTTGGCCACTTGTATCGATTCGTCAATCTCCATGCCTCCTTTGAAACCGTCACGCATATTCATTTTTACCAAAACGGCCATATCATTGCCTGCCGCTTTCATCACTTCTTCCATCACCAAGTCCATAAAACGCATCCGGTTTTCGAGCGAACCACCATATTCATCTTTCCGATGATTGGTATATGGAGAAAGGAACTGGCTAATCAAATAACCATGTCCTGCATGCACTTCAACAGCGTCAAATCCTGCTTCTCTCGCCAGATTGACAGCATTTCCATACGCTTGTGCCATTTCCGGCAACTCCTCCTTTTTCATTCCACGCACAAACGTAGGAGAGTAAAGATTAAAACCCGAAGATGCGGATATAGGAGTGACACCACAAATATTTCGATGGGACATATTCCCACAATGTCCGATTTGTATACCCACTGCTGCACCTTCATCGTGCACAGCTTTTGTCAATTCATGCAAACGGGGAATAATAGACGGACGCAACCACAACTGACGGTCGAAAGAAAGTCCGCTTTGCGTCACAGCCGCATAGGCCACTGTTGTCATACCCACTCCTCCCGCAGCTACCGAACGATGGTAATCCAGCAACATCTGCGTAGGAGTATTCTCCGGACACATGCTCTCAAAAGCTGCCGAACGGATTGTTCGATTCCGCAACGTCAAAGGGCCAAAGGTGACCGGACTAAAAAGTTTAGATTCCATAGTAGTATATTTATTGAGTCATATTTAAGTCGTAATGAAAAATGCCCTAATACCTAATAAAGGAAAGGGAACACTCGTTTCCGTTCTCCCACTGCATCGCCGAATTCTTCGCGATAACGGCACCAGATGGCATTGGCACGAGGAACAAGGTTAGCAATCGTCCACCAAAGGAAAACAAGTCCGGAAAGTGAACAGGTGAGTATCGCCCATCCTGCCCATTCCACTATTTCACCGAAATAGTTGGCAGAAGTGACATAACGGTACATACCTTTTTGAGGCAGATAGTGCCGGGTATCTCCCGGTTTGCGCAAGTGCCGGATGATATAGTCCGAATGCCAGTTCGTCAGCATACCTGTGAAAAAAAGCAGTGTGCCTATAATAAACCACGGTGAAGCGAACCAACCGGATTGATACATCGTTTCGGGAGCAAGATAAAAGATCCATTTACCTTGCATATAGCCATTCAGTAAATTAAAAAGAATACCCATCGACATGATTGACAGCGGCATCTTACTTTTCCCCGTCAGTAGCAGGGGAAAAATGAAAGCACGTTGAAAGTAATGAATCTGGAAGAACAGGAAAAAAGTGAAGATTACCGGTTCAAACCGACGCTCGGAATATATCCACATTACACACATCACTAGGAAAACGGGAGCTTCCATCCATATCCAGGCTAGTTTATTGGATATAGCTACGCCCCACGATGCTGTACGAAAAATGCCATATCCGGCTTTCACAAAGTAAAGGGCGATAAAAACAATCAGGGCAATCAGGCTCATCACGCCCAGAAACAGATTAAAAGCATCTATATTCATGTCGATCTTTTTTTGTAACACGCAAAAATAACAAAAATGAAACGAATGACGGTACAAAAAATAGAAAGAATCTGAAATACATTCCTTTAAGAACATAAAAAAACAGCATTCCCGAACGCATACCTGAAATTACGAGGCATACATCCGGGATCACTTATATATTCAATAAAAGGATTTGTTTTTATCAGCGTTTCTTGATTGGAATATAAGGCAAATCATCGAGTACATTCTTATAAGCCGGGCGGATAATTCGTTTGCCTTCGAAGGTCAATTCTTCATTACGGTGTGCACACCAGCCTACGATACGCGCCATAGCAAACAGAGGAGTGAAAATTTCCTGCGGCAAGCCGATCATTTCATACACGAAGCCTGAATAGAAGTCGATATTGCTGGATACTGTCTTTCCGTTGTTTTTAACACGTCCGAAAGTAGCGATGGCTCGTTCTTCCAACAGTTCGAGGAAAGCAAATTCACTTTCTCTTCCTTTTTCACGGGCAAGGTCACGAGCCAATTCTTTCAACAGAAGAGCACGGGGATCGGAGATTGTATAAACGGCGTGTCCTATACCGTAGATCAATCCGCTCTTATTATATACTTCCTTATTCAACATTCGGGTGAAATAAGTGTCTATCTCATCCACACTTGTCCAGTCTTTGATATTCTCTTTCAGATGCTGGAACATGTCGGCAACCTGAATATTTGCACCTCCATGAAGCGGGCCTTTCAATGAACCGATACCTGCGGCGATGGCCGAATAAGTATCCGTTCCGGTGGAAGAAGTAACGCGAACAGTGAAAGTGGAGTTGTTACCGCCCCCATGTTCTGCCTGAAGAATCAGCAACAAATCGAGGGTACGAGCATCAAGTTCGGTATAATTTCTTTTCAACATGTACAGGAAGTTCTCGGCAATAGAGAGTTTTTCCTGCGGATGGCGGATATGCAGAGAACGTCCGAAAGTAGCATGGCGAAGCATATTGTACGCATAAGCAATGATAGTGGGAAATTTCGAAATCAGTTCAATACTCTGACGCATCAGGTTATCCCGGGAAGTATCATCCGCATTCGCATCAAAACGGTACATTTCAAGCACACTGCGTGAAAGAATATTCATGATGTTGTTTCCTTCCAACTCTATGATATTCATTTTTGTTTTCTGCTCCAACGGCATATTGTCGTTAATCAATTCACGGAAAGAAAGCAATTCTTCTTTATCCGGCAGACGTCCGGAAAGCAACAGGTAAGCCACTTCTTCAAAACCGAAACGTTTCTCTTTGATAATGGCATGCGAAATATCTTCCACATCATAACCACGATAGAATAATTTTCCCGGTATCGGTTTCAATCCACCACCCGGAATACGTTCATAGCCTACTACATTACCGATTTTGGTTAAACCTACCAATACACCTGTGCCATCTTCATTACGCAATCCGCGTTTCACATCAAACTTTGGGAACAATTCATTATCAATCCGGGTAGCTTCCTTCATCTCCTCGGAAAGTTTGTAAATCAGGTACTCTTTTTTCATCTTTCTTCGTTTTTTATTCGTTACTTTTGTTTTTCAATTCTTTCCACGATCTCACGAGTGAAAGCGGAAGTAGAGAGGGAGGTTCCATTCGGCATAAAACGAGCCAAATCGTGTGTAGCGCGAGCGTCCAGGAAGCTTTGTTCCAAGGCTTTCTCTATCAGAGCAGCCGCTTCTTTCCAATCAAAATATTCGAGCATCATTACGGCCGAAAGTATAATAGAACAAGGGTTCACCACATCTTTTCCCGCAATATTGGGAGCTGTTCCATGAGTCGCTTCAAAAATGGCATGTCCTGTTTGATAGTTGATATTTGCTCCCGGAGCAATACCGATACCGCCTACCATGGCCGCCAGTTGGTCGGAAACATAGTCTCCATTCAGATTCAAGGTAGCTATCACGGAATATTCTTCGGGAATCAGGAGTGTATTTTGCAAGAAAGCATCGGCAATGCAATCTTTTATCACCAGTCTGCCATCTGCCAAAGCATCGGCAAATTCACGCTGTGCCAGCTCGTAACCCCATTTCTTGAAGCCACCTTCCGTGAACTTCATGATATTTCCTTTATGCACCAGCGTTACAGAAGGTAAATGATGGTCGAGCGCATACTGGCAGGCAGCACGTACCAGACGTTCAGTACCCTCACGTGATACAGGTTTCACACCGAAAGAAGAGGTTTCCGGGAAACGGACTTTTGTTACTCCCATTTCGTCTTTCAGGAATTTATAGAACTTTTCAGCTTCCGGAGTACCAGCTTCCCACTCGATACCTGCGTAGATATCTTCCGTATTTTCACGGAACACGCACATGTTCACTTTTTCAGGTGATTTGACAGGCGACTGTACTCCCTGATACCAACGAACCGGACGAAGACAGACATATAAATCAAGTGTCTGACGCAGCGCTACATTCAACGACCGGATTCCACCTCCGACAGGAGTTGTCAACGGGCCTTTGATTCCTATCAGGTATTCCTGAAAGGTTTCCATTGTTTCATCCGGCAACCAGGAACCTGTTGCATGGAAAGCACGTTCTCCAGCCAACACTTCTTTCCATTCGATCCGACGTTTGCCGCCATAAGCTTTCCGGATAGCTGCGTCCACTACGGCTTGCATGGCAGGAGTCACTTCCGCTCCTACTCCATCGCCGGTAATATAAGGTACGGTAGGCACATCGGGCACCAGCAACGTACCATCTGCTTGCATGGTTATCTTGCTCATATTTTATCTTGCATTTAAAGCAGAGCCGGCACGGAACCAGGCTATCTGCTGTTCATTATAGGTATGCTGTACTTCAAAACTTTCTTTCGTTCCGTCTTCGTGATGAAGAACAATCGTCAAATTGCGACCCGGTGCGAAATGGACTAAACCTACTACTGACAAAAGATCGTGTTCCTGAACCTTCTCATAGTCTGCCTTGTCTACAAAAGTAAGAGCAAGCATTCCCTGCTTTTTCAGATTCGTTTCGTGGATACGGGCAAAACTCTTAGCCAGAATGACACGCACATTGAGAAAGCGCGGTTCCATGGCTGCATGTTCACGGCTGGAACCTTCTCCATAATTCTCTTCGGCAACAACTATAGACGGAATACCTTCAGACTTATACATTTTTGCCGTACCGGAAACTGTTCCATAAGTATTTGTTGAACGATTCCAAACGCTGTTCGTTTCACCGTTGAAAGCATTGACAGCTCCCATCAGCATATTGTCGGAAATATTCTCCAAATGTCCCCGGAAGCGGAGCCACGGACCTGCCATAGAGATATGGTCGGTAGTACATTTTCCTTGTGCTTTAATCAGTAAAGGCATATTCAGTAAATCCTGTCCGTCCCATGCCGGGAAAGGCGTCAAGAGCTGGAGACGTTGAGAATCAGGCTTCACCTTGATTTCCGTTTTTGCTCCGTGCGGGGCAATATACCCCTCGTTTCCGGATGTAAAACCTTTCAAAGGAAGTTCATCTCCTACTGGTTCGGATAGTTTCACCTTTTCTCCGTCATGATTCACCAGTCTGTCTTTCAACGGATTGAAGCAGAGATCGCCGGCAATCGTTAATGCCATTGTCAGTTCCGGAGAAGCTACAAACGCATAGGTATTCGGATTACCGTCAGCACGTTTGGCAAAGTTACGGTTGAAAGAAGTAACGATTGAATTTTTCCGTGTCGGATCGTCCGTCTCGCGTTTCCATTGACCGATACAAGGGCCACAGGCATTTGCCATAATCGTGGCACCCAACTGTTCAAAAGCTTCAATCATCCCATCTCTTTCGGCAGTAGCCCGAATTTGTTCCGAACCCGGATTGATGATTAACGGAGCAGCGACACTCAAGTTCTTTTCAGTGACCTGTTTCGCCAAAGAAGCTGCACGACTCAAATCCTGATAAGAAGAATTGGTACATGAACCGATCAAGCCCACCTCCATTTTGCGGGGGTAGCCGTTCAATAACACTTTTTCTGCAAATTCGGAAATAGGAGTAGCGGCATCCGGTGTAAACGGTCCGTTTATATAAGGTTCGAGTTCCGACAAGTCTATTTCAATCACACGGTCGTAATAGTTGGATGGTTCGTCGGTCACTACATCATCCGCACGAAGATCGGCATCGACAGTCTCCGCCCAATCGACCACACAATCTCTTCCGGTAGCCCTTAAATAGGCAGCCATGCGCCCGTCAAACGGGAACAGAGAGGTAGTAGCCCCTACTTCGGCACCCATATTACAAATGGTAGCTTTCCCGGTAGCAGAAAGGGATTCGGTTCCAGGACCAAAATATTCGATAATAGCATTTGTTCCTCCTTTTACGGTAAGGATGCCGGCCAGTTTCAGGATTACATCTTTCGGAGATGTCCAGCCACTTAGTTTTCCGGTCAGACGAACACCGATAATCTTCGGCATTTTCAGTTCCCATTCCATTCCTGTCATCACATCCACAGCATCCGCGCCACCAACACCGATAGCTACCATGCCCAGTCCGCCTGCATTAGGAGTGTGGGAATCCGTTCCTACCATCATACCGCCGGGGAAAGCATAGTTTTCGAGTACTACCTGATGGATAATACCTGCTCCCGGTTTCCAGAAACCGATGCCGTAACGGGAAGATACATCGCGAAGGAAGTCGTATACTTCTTCATTGGTCAATCTTGCCGTAGCAATATCCGCCTTTGCACCTTTGTACGCCTGTATCAAGTGATCGCAATGTACTGTTGAGGGCACAGCCACCTGATCCTTACCTGCATTCATAAATTGAAGCAATGCCATCTGCGCAGTCGCATCCTGCATAGCTACACGGTCGGGACGGAAGTTCACATAATCTTCTCCCCGTTTGTAATCTTTTAAATCGGCTACATCATACAGATGAGCATACAAAATCTTCTCGGCCAACGTCAAGGGGCGTTTCAATATAGCCCGTACGTGTTCTACCTTTCCTTTATAAGCAGCGTAGAAAGCTTCTAACATAGTCACATCATATACCATATTGTTTTATCTTTTATGAGTCTATCTATAAAAATAACGAACGGCGTTCGAGTAATGTTTAACAAAATGAAATATTTTTTCTACCCGGAACGAAGATTTGTTACCTTTGCGCCTATTATGAGTAATAATCCG
This sequence comes from Bacteroides sp. D55t1_190419_B8, assembly GCF_015558905.1. NCBI lineage: Bacteria > Pseudomonadati > Bacteroidota > Bacteroidia > Bacteroidales > Bacteroidaceae > Bacteroides > Bacteroides sp. D55t1_190419_B8. The sequence continues at coordinate 20,019 of NZ_JADMOU010000041.1, read as the reverse complement.
AAAAGTCCAATCATCGACCTTCAGCAACAGCAACTCCTCCTACGGATGGAGTATGAACACGAAAAGGAAGAATTTAAACGGCAGACCGAAACAATGGGCGTTGCCCGTAAAGTGAAACGCGGTCTCTGCTGGTATCCCGTCTCTCTTGGCCGAAGTTACTACAATTCTCTGAATCAGCTTGTAATAGATATTACACGGACCGAAAATAAAGAAATAGAGCATTCCTTCGAGTTCGGCCGCCCCGTCTGCTTTTTCCACCAGTCATTCGAAGGAAAAGTGAAGTACATGAATTTCATCGCTACTGTCAGCTTTGCAGATGAGGAGCGAATGGTAGTTGTACTTCCCGGAGCGGGAGCTTTAGCGGAACTGCAAACTGACGGCATACTGGGGGTGCAACTTTATTTTGACGAAACATCCTACCGGGCCATGTTCGAGGCACTGGAAGACACCATACGCGCTAAAGATAATCGTCTGGCAGAACTGCGTGATATTTTGCTTGGCACACAAAAACCGGGATTCCGGGAGTTATATCCTGTCCGCTTCCCCTGGCTGAACAGCACCCAGGAAACAGCTGTCAACAAGGTACTCTGCACACGTGATGTATCCATCGTTCACGGTCCTCCGGGAACCGGAAAAACAACGACTCTTGTCGAAGCAATTTACGAAACATTGCACCGGGAACCGCAAGTGCTTGTCTGTGCACAAAGCAACACTGCTGTCGACTGGATTTGTGAGAAACTGGTAGACCGGGGAGTACCCGTACTCCGCATCGGGAATCCTACCCGGGTCAACGACAGAATGCTTTCATCCACCTACGAACGCCGGTTTGAAAGCCATCCTGCCTATCCGGAACTTTGGGGAATTCGCAAATCTATCCGTGAAATGGGTAGCCGGATGCGCCAGGGAAGTTATTCTGAACGGGAAGGTATGCGTAATCGCATGAGCCATCTCCGCGATCGTGCCACAGAGTTGGAAATACAAATCAATGCCGATCTATTTGATAGTGCCCGTGTGATTGCTTCTACACTGGTCAGCAGCAACCATCGTCTGCTCAACGGGCGTCGCTTTCCTACTTTGTTCATTGATGAAGCTGCTCAAGCGCTCGAAGCTGCCTGCTGGATTGCCATCCGTAAGGCAGACCGCGTCATCCTTGCAGGAGACCATTGCCAGCTCCCACCAACTATCAAATGTATAGAAGCCGCTCGTGGAGGACTGGATCACACGTTAATGGAAAAAGTGGTTCAGCAAAAGCCTTCTGCTGTTTCTTTATTAAAAGTGCAGTACAGAATGCACGAAGCCATCATGCAGTTTCCCTCCAACTGGTTCTACCACGGAGAACTGGAAGCTGCTCCGGAAGTGCGCTACCGGGGTATTCTTGATTTTGACACTCCTATGAATTGGATTGATACTTCGGAAATGGACTTTCACGAAGATTTTGTAGGTGAGAGTTTCGGACGCATCAACAAGCAGGAAGCCAATCTATTACTACAGGAACTGGAAGCATATATCGAACGGATCGGCAAAGAACGGATATTGGATGAAAGAATTGATTTCGGTCTGATTTCACCCTACAAGGCGCAAGTGCAATATTTGAGGGGAAAGATCAAAGGGAGCAGCTTTTTACGCCCCTTCCGCAGCCTCATCACCGTAAACACGGTAGACGGTTTTCAGGGACAGGAGCGGGACGTTATTTTCATCAGTCTTGTACGTGCCAACGAGGATGGGCAGATTGGGTTCCTGAATGATTTGCGAAGAATGAATGTAGCGATTACAAGGGCACGAATGAAGCTTGTTATATTAGGAGACACCTCTACCCTTACCAAACATCCTTTTTACAAAAGGCTGATGTTATTCATTAAAAAGGAGGATTAAATACTTAATCCTCCTTTTAACAAAGTGCACTTTCTCACGAAACCACACTTCGTTTTAACACAAACAAAACAAACAATATTTTATTTTACGTCAGTACTATTCTTTATTTAAGAAGCCATTAAAATGACTTTTACTTTCAATATACAAATGCAGATTTCAAAAAGAAATATCAACTCCCATAAAGATAAAACACACTAAATCACCACTTCTGAGAAATCAAAAGCAGCGTCATTCGTTTATTTATTTAGTGATGTTAATCATTCTTCAGGGCTGGTTAAGTTAATTCATACTTCTCGTTTATTTTATCTGATGACGCAAAGATAAACATAAACTTGCATTTTTTGTCCATATAATCAATATATTTTTGAAAAATAATTTCGGAAAGCTTCATTTATTCATTTCTAAATCTCTTTTTAACCCAAAAAGGGAGAAAGCAAACAGCCCTCTCCCTTTTACAAACTTGTATAATTTATCCAGTTTAATTGTTTTCCGGACGAAGTTTACGAACAGTAACAGCAGTCTGCCACATTTCGCTTTCACGCAGTTGACGGAGCTCTTCATTCAATTTTTCACGATAATCAGGTTGTGAATTACTGTCGATAGAAATCTGTGCTTCGTTACCAGTCTTCACGCTATTATACAACTTTTCAACTACCGGCTTGATAGCGTCGTGGAATGGGCCCATCCAATCAAGAGCACCGCGTTGAGCAGTAGTAGAACAGTTAGCGTACATCCAGTCCATACCGTTCTTTGCAAACAACGGCATCAATGACTGTGTCAGTTCTTCCACTGTTTCATTGAATGCTTCAGAAGGAGTATGACCGTTTTCACGCAATACTTCGTACTGTGCCAGCAACAAACCTTGGATAGCACCCATCAATGAACCGCGTTCACCTGTCAAGTCAGAAGTAGCTTCACGTTGGAAAGTTGTTTCAAACAGATAACCGGAGCCAATACCAATACCCAGTGCGATGGTTCTATCCATTGCTTTGCCTGTAGCATCCTGATAGATAGCATAAGAAGAGTTCAAGCCACGTCCTTCGAGGAACATAGTACGCAAAGAGGTACCCGAACCTTTAGGAGCAACCATGATAACGTCGATATCAGTAGGAGGAACTACACCTGTACGGTCATTCCAAGTGATAGCAAAACCGTGTGAGAAATAAAGAGCTTTTCCGGCAGTCAAGTAAGGTTTGATAGTAGGCCATACAGACATTACTGCTGCGTCAGACAACAGGCACATTACAATAGTACCTTTCTCGCAAGCTTCTTCAATGCCGAACAAAGTTTCGCCCGGAACCCATCCGTCTGCTACTGCTTTATCGTATGTTTTTCCTTCACGTTGACCAACGATTACATTGAAACCGTTATCACGCAAGTTCAGTGCCTGTCCAGGTCCCTGTACGCCATAACCGATTACAGCAATTGTTTCATTTTTCAATACTTCACGAGCTTTTTCCAATGGAAATTCGTCACGGATTACTACAGTTTCAGTAGTACCTCCAAAATTCAACTGTGCCATTTTCTTTTTGTTTTTAGTTTTTGATGACTTACGTCATCCGTTATTAATTAATTTTGTATTCTCACATTTATTCAAATATCACTTTCGAACGGCAAACAACTTCGCTGCCATTCTTCTTTACTTCTACGTGAAACTCGTTTGCATTCACTTCGTCGCAGAAGAAAGAGAGCTCATCACCAAAATAACTTTCGGCCACGTACGCCATCTCGAAACGGCGGATACGTTTGGTCTTGTACAACTCTATCGGGAACAAATCAAGGATATGCTCAATGTAACGGATGCTGTTCACATGACCGTTAATATCAATATCACTGTATTTTGCCGTCAGGGTAGCCATTGACTGATCGCTTGTCACTTTGATACGTGAAGGTTTTTCAATAGGACAAGGTTCGTCACAGACATAATCTACGATACTTCCTCCGTGCAAGGTCAATAGATCGGCCGGTTTGCGGGTATTGAGATTAATCATTGCCCATACGGAACGCGCATAACCAATCTTTTTCCCATCCTTATCAATAATAGCAAAGTTACGGTCAGTAAACAAGCGGTAGACATTTTCCACCCATGTTTGAACTGAAAAGTTCTCATATTGATAAGGCATTTCATCCAACTCAACAGCTAGACGCGAAAGTACCCAAGTGTAATTATCCTCGTTCAGTGTTGCAATACCAAAGCCACGGTCACTTGCGTGAAAACCAGCACAATTCAACAGATGATTTCCCAGTACGCCCATAGTCAGACGTCCGTTAAAGTCAACATGAAACGGTTCTGCCACAAACTGATAAGTTCCTATTTTATTTTCTTCACTCATTATTCTTGTTGGTTTTTACTCTGGTTATACATGGCTTCCCGTCCATCGAGAAACTCGTTCACCCGTTCAAAGCAACTGGTAGTAATCGCTACGCGTCCCGACCGAACAAACTGCAAAACACAATTTAAAGCCTTCAGTTCACCGTAGAGTGAGGTTATATCTTCGCTCATGCCATTTTTCTCGACAATAGAAAATACCGGATTGACTTCCACTACACGGGCATTGTATCTGCGGATCAACTTGGATGCTTCCGGAGTTTCCTGAAAAGCAGGAGTAGATACCTTATAAAGTGCAATCTCATGGAAGTATATTTCATCCTCGGTGAAATAATGTGCCTGAATCACATCGATCTTCTTTTCAATCTGTTTCACTACCTTCTCAATGGTGTCCTTATCTGTCAAGGCTGTAATCGTATACTTGTGTACACCTTTAATAGAAGAAGCAGATACATTCAGACTCTCGATGTTGATTTGCCGACGAGTAAATACAGCAGTTACCTGATTCAGCAATCCGGCTATATTTTCGGAATGAACTATTATCGTATATAATGTCTTGTCACTCATAATCCTAAATTTTAATTGCGAACTTTCAATCTTCCATTCTCAATATTCAACTTCTCCTAGCATTCCAACAGCATCTGATTGACCGAACCACCCGGAGGAGTCATCGGCAGAACATTGCCTTCTTCCACTACGCACGCTTCGAGCAGGAACGGACCATCCGTCGCCAGCATTTCTGCAATGGCTTCTTTCAGTTCTTCACGGGTAAAAGCACGTTTGGAAGGAATATCATAAGCCGAAGCAACCTTCATATAATCCGGATTCAACATCGGAGTAAACGAATAGCGGCGATTGAAGAACATAGCTTGCCACTGGCGTACGTTTCCGAGGTAATTATTATTCAGGCAGATAATTTTCACCGGAGCTTTCTGCTCCATAATTGTACCCAGTTCCTGAATATTCATTTGCAGTCCGCCATCTCCCATAAATACGCATACGGTACGTTCCGGTGCTCCAAAAGTTGCCCCGATAGCTGCGGGAAGACCGAAGCCCATTGTTCCGAGTCCTCCGGAAGTGATGATACTACGTTCTTTCGTATATTTGAAGTAACGTGCAGACATCATTTGATTTTGACCTACATCCGTTACCAAAACTGCTTCATGATGAGTAGCATTGCTTACCGCACGCACCACTTCTCCCATACTCAAAGAGTTTGTTGCAGGGTGAAGTTCAGGGCGGATTACTTTTTCTTCCTCTACCTTCTCATATTCTTTGAAACTATCAATCCATTCGGTATGAGTTCTCTTTTTCAGGAGTTTAGTCACAGAAGCCAAAGTCTCCTTGCAATCTCCCAAAACAGCTACATCTACCTTTACATTCTTATTCACTTCCGCAGGATCAATATCAAAATGAATCACTTTCGCTTGTTTGGCGTAAGTAGCCAGATTGCCAGTCACACGGTCGTCAAAGCGCATACCAACGGCAATCAGCACATCGCATTTATTGGTATTGATATTCGGCCCCAAATTACCGTGCATACCCAACATTCCTTTATTCAACGGATGTTCTGTCGGCAAAGCAGACAGTCCGAGCAGCGTACAGCCTGCAGGCATATCCGCCTTTTCGATAAATTCACGCAATTCGTTCTGTGCATTTCCCAATTCAACACCCTGTCCTACCAATACAAGCGGACGTTCGGCGTTATTAATCAGTTCGGCAGCTGCCTGTACAGACTCCTCGTCCGTATCGGGAACAGGAACATAACTGCGGATAAAATCGACTTTCGTCGGTTCGTATTTCGTTTTTTCTACTTGCGCATTCTTGGCAAAGTCCAGTACCACCGGACCGGGACGACCACTACGGGCAATATAAAACGCACGTGCGACCGCCCAGGCCACATCTTCCGCACGACGGATCTGATAGCTCCATTTGGCGATTGGTTGCGTAATACCTACCAAGTCAACTTCCTGAAAAGCATCTGTTCCAAGAAACCCTGTTCCTACCTGTCCGGCAATCACTACGATAGGTGTACTATCGATCATCGCATCTGCAATACCTGTTACCGTATTAGTTGCTCCGGGACCGCTCGTCACCAGGCAAACGCCCACTTCTCCTGATACACGGGCATAACCTTGTGCCGCATGGGCAGCTCCCTGCTCGTGACGAACCAAAATATGGTTCAATATATTTCGATGATCGTACAAGGCATCGAACACCGGCATTATGGAACCACCGGGGTAACCGAAGATGGTAGTCACTCCCTGATGTTCCAAAGAGCGCATCATAGCCTCTGCACCTGTTATTAAATCTTTCATATTAGTTGATAGTTGATAAATGAACTATATCAGATTAATCTCACTGCTCCCTTATCGGCAGAACTTACCATGCTGGCATAAGCCTTCAGACTCTTCGGCACATAACGGTCACGAGTGACAGGAGTCATCGGACGGGCTGCCAATTCTTCATCCGTCAGTCGCACGTTAATCTTCCGGGCCGGAATATCGATTTCTATGATGTCTCCGTCTACAATTTTTCCGATATTACCTCCAGCTGCCGCTTCAGGAGAAATATGTCCGATACTCAATCCGGAAGTTCCGCCACTGAAACGTCCGTCGGTAATCAAAGCACATTCTTTTCCGAGATGACGAGATTTAATATAAGAGGTAGGATAAAGCATTTCCTGCATACCGGGACCACCCTTCGGACCTTCGTGCGTAATGACGACGACATCGCCACTGACGACTCGGCCTCCGAGAATGCCTTCACAGGCTGCTTCTTGCGAATCAAATACTTTGGCAGGTCCGGTAAACTTCCAGATACTTTCGTCTACACCTGCTGTTTTTACCACACAACCGTCTTGCGCAATGTTACCTTTCAATACGGCCAATCCACCGTCTTTGCTATAAGCATGCTCCAAATCGCGGATACATCCGGTTGCACGGTCTTTATCCAAATCCTTATAGTACATACCCTGTGAACCAAGTACGAGATTGAATCTATTTCCGGCTGCGCTCGAATATTTCTTAATTGCTTTTTCACTTACATTCGGGCTGGTGATTGAATATTCATTAATAGCTTCCGCCAATGACATTCCGTCTACCCGTCGAACGGATGTATCTATCAGACCTCCTTTTGCCAGTTCATCCATGATAGCAATGATACCACCGGCACGGTTTACATCCTGAATATGATATTTCTGTGTATTGGGAGCCACCTTGCAGAGACAAGGAGCCTTGCGGGAAAGCATGTCGATATCGTCCATCTTGAAGTCTACCTCTGCTTCATGAGCAATAGCCAACAGGTGAAGAACTGTATTGGTCGATCCCCCCATCGCTATATCCAACGTCATGGCATTCAAAAAAGCCTGACGGGTAGCAATACTACGGGGAAGTACGCTTTCGTCTCCTTCTTCATAATATAACTTTGCATTTTTCACGATCAGTTCTGCTGCATCTTTGAAAAGCTGCGTACGGTTCTCGTGTGTAGCTACGATGGTTCCGTTTCCGGGAAGAGCCAGTCCGATTGCTTCATTCAGGCAGTTCATTGAGTTGGCGGTAAACATACCGGAACAACATCCGCAAGTAGGACAAGCATTTTGCTCGATATTCGCTACTTCCTGATCGCTGACACTTTCATCGGCCGATTTAATCATCGCATCGATCAAATCCAGGTGCTGACCATTCCATTCTCCGGCTTCCATCGGACCGCCCGATACAAATACGGCAGGAATATTCAGACGCATAGCTGCCATCAACATTCCGGGAGTGATCTTATCGCAATTGCTGATACATACCATTGCATCTGCCTTGTGCGCATTAACCATATACTCTACACTGTCTGCAATGATGTCACGTGAAGGAAGCGAGTAAAGCATACCGTCATGTCCCATTGCTATACCGTCGTCGATAGCTATTGTATTGAATTCCGCAGCGAAGCATCCCAGCTTCTCAATCTCTGCCTTCACCAGCTGACCGATTTCATGCAGATGCACATGTCCCGGAACAAACTGTGTGAACGAATTGACGATAGCGATAATGGGTTTACCCATCTGATTCTTCTTCATACCGTTGGCTGCCCATAATGCACGGGCTCCCGCCATCCGACGGCCTTGTGTACTAAACGAACTGCGTAATTGCTTTTTCATTTCAATCTATCTTTTAATTAAAGAGCCTTCCTCACACAAGTGAGAAAGGCTCTAAATTTTATCTTTTATGGTACGAACACATACAACACAAAAACCTTTCTCACGCTCTTGATGGGACCACCACGACGCGAATAATATGCAGGACTGCTAGGTTAATAGATGTATGTAACATATTCATATCTTCTTTTCTTTATTTTCGTGCTGCAAAGGTAAGGGCTTTTTTATTAACTCCAAACAAATCGAAGAAAAAAATCACTTAAAAGCTAATAATTGTAAGAGAAGAGTGGTGTTATTTCTCTATTTTATCACTTAAAGGTTGAATTTACAACTATTATCAAAGGATGCGTTCTACTTTTCTTTTCTGACAAAAGCACTTAATAATCTGAAATTTACCCTCCCTATACCGGAGTAAAAGCAAATAATTCGTATCTTTGTCGACCCGGATTACCGGGAATTATTAATCAGAAACAAAAAATATCAGATGGAAACAGTAGAAAACAAGTACATTACCGTTGCATACAAACTATATACAATGGAAGATGGTGAAAAAGAGTTGTTCGAAGAAGCAAAAGCAGAACATCCCTTTCAATTCATTTCAGGATTAGGAACAACACTCGAAGATTTCGAAAATCAGATAACTGCTCTTTCTAAAGGTGATAAATTTGACTTTACCATTCCGGCAGATAAGGCTTACGGACAATATGACGAACAACACGTTATTGACCTCCCCAAAAATATCTTTGAAATAGATGGCAAATTTGACAGTGAACGTATTAAAGAGGGTAACATCGTGCCTTTGATGACTGGTGACGGTCAACGCGTAAATGCCAGCGTAGTAGAAATCAAACCGGATATTGTAGTAGTTGACCTCAACCACCCGTTGGCCGGTGCCGACCTGATCTTTGAAGGTGAAATACTGGAAAGCCGTCCTGCTACGAACGAAGAAATTCAGGAACTTGTGAAAATGATGAGTGGTGGTGATGGCTGCGGTTGCGGATGCGACAGCTGCGGTGATGGCTGCGGAGACGACTGCGGTTGCGAAGGCGGACACTGTCACTAAATAAAGTATTAAATTATAAAGTATTAAGTATTAATTCCGTGCGGACACAGCCGGGCTTTAATACTTAATACTTTTTTTATGCCGTTATTTGAGCTAATATTTGATACTTAATACTTATTACTTAATACTTGAAATCAGCATCCTTTATGCGTCATGATGTCAAGCACCATTTTATCCGTTTCGTTCATGGCTTGCGAGCCGATTCTTGTCAGGTTGCGGATACTTTGATCTACATCTTCGTCGATAATTCCCTCTACGGAAGTCACACAACGGTCTTCCATTGCCATCATTGCAGATAATACAGCTGTCGAAACTCCGGTAGTTACTTTCAAAGCACAACTCGGTTTTGCACCGTCACAAATCATTCCTGTCAGATTAGCAATCATGTTTTGAACGGCGAAGGCAACCTGATTGTAGTTTCCCCCCATCAACCAGGTGATTCCACAACTGGATCCGGTGGCAGCTACCACACAGCCACACAAAGCGGACAGACGTCCTAAACTTTGTTTGATGTATATAACAGTAAGATGGCTTAGCATTAAAGCACGGATAAGTTCTTCTTCGCTCTTTCCGTTCTCTTCGGCAAAGACAACGACAGGGAGTGTAGCGGATATCCCCTGATTACCACTGCCGGAATTACTCATGACAGGAATCATTGCACCCGCCATCCGGGCGTCGCAAGCAGCTGATGTATAAGAGAGAATATGAGAAAATACGCTGTCACCCATCACTTTATGTTCGTAAGTTCCTCGAAGCATTTTACCTAGAGAATGTCCGTAGTTACCTTTAAAGGCTTGCTCGGCAGCAGCTTTATTCAAACGGGCTGTATCAAGGATAAAACGGATCTCATCCAGCGGAGCAGTCAGTGCAAAGTCATAGACTTTACGCAAGTTTAATTCGAGCGAAGCATCTTCCTCTTCCTCGCTGACTGTATGTTGCTTGTCGAGCAATATCTGTTCACCCTTGGCTATATATATAAAGGTGGTATGTCCACCGGCAATGATAGCTTTAGCTGTTTTATCTCCCGCTTTACAGTTCACCTCGATATAAAGCTTTTCCGTAATATCTTCTTTCAGAGAAATACAAATCCGTTTTTCTGCAATAAACAGTTTTCCCTGCTCCACCGCTTCCGGCGTACAGTCCCTCAACACTTCCAACTGGTAGTCTGATTTGCCAATCAACGCACCTAAAGCTACAGCTATGGGAAGCCCTACCATACCCGTCCCCGGGATTCCGACTCCCATGGCATTCTTTAATATATTAGCACTTAACAAGACGTCTATCTTCTCCGGTTTCACTCCCAGCGTTTCAGCAGCCTTAGCTACACAAAGCGCTACTGCGATAGGTTCCGTACATCCAATAGCCGGAATGACTTCTTTCTTAATCAATTCTATAATTTGCCTTCTTTCTGATTCAGTCATGGACTTATAAGTTTTAGTTCCACAAAAATAAGAAATTCTTTCTTTTCCAGCATTCTATAATGAACAAATAAAATCTCATATTGTTATAAAACCTTCCATATACCAAACTTTAACAGAAAGAATTGATAGAAAAATGAAAGCAAAACACGTGATTCTCTATTTGCTGCTGGCTATTGTTTCCTCTTCTTGTATCCGCGAAGAAGCTCTCAATGCAGAAGCAGACATATTAAGTTGCATACTACCGGGAGTAGCCATGACAACCAGTCCTATTATTAACAATAATTCCATCACTATCTTCGTCGGTCCGGGAACTGATATTTCAGAACTTACACCAGAATTTACATTGACTCCGGGAGCTACAATTAATCCTCTTAGCGGTACGGAACGAAATTTCAATACTCCACAAGAATATACTGTTACAGCCGCCGATGGTGTTTGGAAGAAAACGTATATCGTATCGGTTATCGACACCGAACTTGCCACGAACTATAATTTCGAAGATACGCTTGGCGGAAAGAAGTACTACATATTTGTAGAACGCGAAGGAGATAAAGTCGTTATGGAATGGGCCAGCGGAAATGCGGGCTATGCCATGACCGGCGTAGCTAAAACAGCTGATGATTATCCCACTTTCCAAATAACGGACGGAAAAGCCGGCAAATGCCTTTCTTTAGTGACACGCAGTACCGGATTCTTCGGACAGTTAGCAGGAATGCCCATTGCGGCAGGAAATCTGTTTATCGGTTCCTTCGATGTAAACAATGCGATGAGTAATCCGCTTAAAGCAACTAAATTCGGTCTTCCTTTCCGGCATATACCTACTTATCTGGCAGGTTATTATAAATATAAAGCAGGAGATCAGTTTACAGAAGGAGGCAAACCTGTAAATGGGAAACGGGATATCTGTGACATATATGCCATCATGTACGAAACCAGCGAATCTGTTCCAACTCTTGATGGGACGAACGCGTTTACCAGCCCAAATCTAATTTCAACAGCACGGATTGATAATGCCAAAGAAACAAATGAATGGACTTACTTTAAGCTGCCTTTCACCACTCTCCCCGGCAAATTCATAGATAAGGAAAAGCTAAGGGATGGAAAATATAATATAGCCATAGTGTTCACCTCAAGCCTGGAAGGAGATCATTTTAACGGAGCAATCGGAAGTACGTTGCTCATTGACGAGGCCGAGTTAATCTATCACTCGGAAAATTAGTAAAACTAAATAACTTTATAACAACAAGAACGATGAAAATCTATCCGTATATATTCAGCTTACTAACCTGTATAGGAATAGCCCTCCCCGGCTATGCACAGGTTGATCGAAATGAAACACTGATCCGTTCCGCCCTTCACGGACTGGAATATGAGATAAAAGCAGGTTTCAGCATTGGCGGCACAGCCCCGCTTCCTCTTCCGGTGGAAATCCGTTCCATTGACGGATATAACCCGACATTGGCTATCAGTATAGGAGGTGAAGTGACCAAATGGATTGCCGTTCAGAACAAGCTCGGAATTATAGTCGGATTGCGGCTTGAAAACAAAGCAATGACTACCGAAGCCACTGTGAAGAATTATAATATGGAGATTCTCGGGCAAGGAGGTGAAAGAATCAGTGGAGTATGGACAGGCGGAGTAAAAACCAAAGTACATACCGCCGGACTGACAATACCTCTAATGGCTACCTACAAACTAACCAACCGGTGGAACATCAAAGCCGGGCCTTATTTCTCCTATCTGCTTTCAAGAGAATTTTCAGGTCACGTATACGAAGGATATTTGCGGGAAGATAATCCCACCGGTCCGAAAGTAGAGTTTACCGACGGCAAAATTGCAACATACGATTTCTCTGACGATTTGAGACATTTCCAATGGGGACTACAAGTAGGAGCCGGATGGCGAGCCTTCAAACACCTCAATGTGTACGCCGATCTTACCTGGGGATTGAATGATATATTTAAAAACGATTTTAATACGATCACTTTTGCCATGTACCCCATCTACTTGAATATAGGTTTCGGGTATGCTTTTTAAGTCCCACTAGGCTCTGCCACCTGCTTCACTCCGGAGTAGGTTACTTTCACCGTCTGTTGCAATGCAGGCACTTTCACATTAATAGTCATGTCTGCATTTCCATCTTCTACAGTTCCCGTAACTGTCACAGGGCAAGTACCCAAAGAGGCGGCATCTCCTTCAAACGTAAGGTCTTGCTGTCCGGTGAATGTAGACACACCTTCCCCCTTCTTCACTTCACATTTATCAATGACAATATCTCCAAACTTTAGTATCTGCTGATTGATGAACAATTCAAAATCCTTCAGTTCAATCTTCACTTCCGTATTGCTGACCTGCGAGAGCGTGATAAACTTCTCTATTCCGTCGCCGATGACAATTTCCTGGTCAGAACCATCCGGTATCATGGATATATCCAGATTTCCCCAATACGTTCCGATTACATCCGGAGCCGTTATCACAGCCTCCTCTTCGGGAGGATTCTCGTTATTCTTGTTATCACTGTTGTCATCGTCACTGCTACAAGCAGCAAAGAAAGTTAGAGCACATACCAATGCCAATAAATACAATAGATTCTTTTTCATACGTCTTTGGTTTAGTTATTACAATAAATTCGTCCTTTATAAACTAAAAAGAAGAAAAAAGGTTCAATATGCTTCCTTTTTCGAAGTTATTTCGAGTTCGCAACTTTCTTACCGAAAACTTTGTTATATTTGCATATAGTAATTTTAAAAAAGCCACAACTATGTTTAATTCATTTGGCAATATCTTTCGACTCACAAGTTTCGGTGAGTCTCATGGAAAAGGAATTGGAGGAGTGATTGACGGATTCCCATCAGGAATTACCATCGACGAAGAATTTGTACAACAAGAACTAAATCGCCGTCGTCCGGGACAATCAATCCTTACCACCCCACGCAAAGAAGCTGATAAAGTAGAGTTTCTTTCAGGTATTTTTGAGGGGAAATCAACCGGGTGTCCTATCGGTTTTATCGTTTGGAATGAAAACCAACACCCCAATGACTACAACAATCTGAAAAATGTATATCGTCCTTCACACGCTGATTACACATACACGGTGAAGTATGGAATCCGTGACCATCGCGGCGGCGGACGTTCCTCTGCACGCGAAACGATTTCGCGCGTTGTAGCCGGTGCATTGGCTAAGCTGGCACTCCGCCAACTGGGAGTCAACATCACTGCCTATACCTCGCAGGTAGGTCCTATCAAGCTTGAGGGTACTTACTCGGACTATAATTTCGACCTGATAGAAACCAACGATGTACGTTGTCCGGACCCTGAAAAAGCAAAAGAAATGGCAGACCTTATCTATAAGGTAAAAGGTGAAGGCGATACCATCGGAGGTACACTGACCTGTGTCATTAAGGGATGCCCCATCGGATTGGGACAACCTGTTTTCGGTAAACTTCATGCTGCCTTGGGTAACGCCATGTTAAGCATCAACGCTGCCAAAGCATTCGAATACGGCGAAGGATTCAAGGGATTGAAAATGAAAGGTTCCGAACAGAACGATGTTTTCTATAACAATAACGGACGGATCGAGACGCACACCAATCACTCCGGAGGTATTCAGGGAGGATTGAGTAATGGTCAGGATATTTATTTCCGTGTAGTGTTCAAACCGATTGCCACGCTGCTAATGGAACAGGAAACTGTCAACATTGATGGCGTCGACACCACTCTGAAAGCACGCGGACGTCATGACGCTTGCGTATTACCTCGTGCCGTACCTATCGTAGAAGCAATGGCCGCCATGACTATACTCGATTATTACTTACTGGATAAAACGACGCAACTCTAATGAACGAGATTCAGAAATACATAGCGGCACACGAACCTAAGATGATGGATGACTTGTTCAGCCTCATCCGCATCCCCAGTATCAGTGCTTTGCCGGAGCACCACGACGATATGCTGGCTTGTGCGGAACGCTGGGCACAGCTGTTATTGGAAGCAGGTGTGGACGAAGCATTGGTAATGCCCTCACAGGGCAATCCGGTTGTTTTCGCTCAAAAGATCGTAGACCCGGATGCAAAGACTGTATTAATCTACGCTCATTACGATGTGATGCCGGCCGAACCATTGGAACTCTGGAAAAGCGAACCGTTTGAACCGGAAATACGTGACGGACATATCTGGGCACGTGGAGCGGATGATGACAAAGGACAATCGTTCATTCAGGTGAAAGCATTTGAATATCTCGTCAAAAACGGATTACTGAAGAATAATGTGAAGTTCATCTTCGAGGGTGAAGAAGAAATAGGTTCGCCCAGCTTGGAAGCTTTCTGCGAAGAACATAAAGAATTGCTGAAAGCAGACGTTATTCTAGTGTCGGATACGAGTATGCTAGGGGCCGAACTTCCCTCATTGACTACTGGTCTGCGCGGGCTGGCTTATTGGGAAATAGAAGTGACGGGACCGAATCGTGACTTGCATTCCGGACATTTCGGAGGTGCGGTAGCCAATCCGATCAACGTGCTTTGCCAGATTATCAGCAAAGTAACGGATGCCGACGGACGTATCACTGTTCCCGGATTCTACGATGATGTGGAAGAAGTGCCGCAAGCCGAACGGGAAATGATAGCCCATATTCCTTTTGACGAAAAGAAATACAAAGAAGCAATCGGTGTAAAAGAGCTTTTCGGAGAAAAAGGATATAGCACATTGGAACGTAACAGTTGCCGTCCGTCTTTTGACGTATGTGGCATTTGGGGCGGATATACAGGAGAAGGTTCTAAAACCGTACTGCCTTCAAAGGCTTATGCTAAAGTCTCTTGCCGGTTAGTGCCGCATCAGGATCACCATAAGATTTCGCAAATGTTCGCAGATTATATTCTTAGTATCGCTCCTGATACAGTACAGGTGAAAGTGACTCCCATGCACGGAGGACAAGGATATGTGTGCCCGATTTCACTTCCTGCCTATCAGGCAGCAGAGAAAGGTTTCGAAATCGCTTTCGGGAAAAAGCCGTTGGCGGTACGCCGTGGCGGAAGTATCCCCATCATCTCTACTTTCGAACAGGTATTGGGAATCAAAACCGTATTGATGGGATTTGGACTCGAATCGAATGCGATTCATTCTCCAAATGAGAATTGCTCATTGGAGATCTTCCGGAAAGGGATAGAGGCAGTCATAGAGTTTCATCAGGAATATGCCAGACGATAAAGCGGATAAATAACAATCAAGTTATAAACGATACATATAAAAGAGTGGTGGACAAGCTTGATTACAAGCATTTGTCCACCACTCTTTTATATATCTATCACACTGACAAATTACATGACCGGAGTCTCGAAAAGGAAGGTAAATGATTGGCTGTCTTTCAAATCCTTCACTGCATCACCTGCATAAATTTCGCCCTTTGTCAGAGACAGTTTCTTAATACCGGCTTTCGGACTAAAATCAATTTTCTTCAAGTCCAGCCAAAACAAATTCGGAGTCAGGGTAGATTCGAAATAATATACCTTATTCTTCTGATCGGATACGGAACGCCAACGGGTAGAAGATATATAAGGCTTCTCCGGTGTATTAATACCAAATGGCACGGAAACATTACGCATCACACTCAATACGCTGGGAACTGCAATCTTTGCATCCGCAATCTGCGGAATGGCATGAATGTAAAATGAAGCCCGTACAAAACGGTCGCTTGCCCGGTTGGTTCCCGGCAACATCTGCAAGCCACCGATTTCTTTCCAGTAATCATTAATGGCCAACTGATATTCATATCGAGGAGAATTTGTCATTACCCGGTATTCTTTTCCTTCGTGAATGCTCAATTTCCCATCCAGATATTCCAATACGGCCGTATTGCCTGTTTCATCAGTGATAGCCAGATGCAAGGTAGACTCCGGTCCTCCATTCGGCATACGGGGAGCATCAATGCGGAAAGTCTCCTTTTTCAATTCATCCACCGCTTCGCGTACTGTGGCAAAGTTATCAAGCACATACTGTGTCCAAATGCTGATGCCCATTGCCGGACGGGTATCGCCGGGAAGAGAATAAATGGATTCCGGCAAGAAAAGCAGGCTAGCTACTAATCCTTTCTCGTTCATTCCGTCACAAGTACCTATATCATATCCTGTAGCAATCACACTTCCATATTTGGAAGTCCAGTTCACTGTTTTTTCCTTATTATGTCCCATACGTTGGATGCCACGCGGAAATACATAGATATTCGTCATGATATCTTCTTTCCAGTCCATTGTACGTCCCGTTACCACCATCTGGTCAGGGCCTATATACACCGCACGCGTACATGCTTCTACAGGCTGTATACTCATCAAAGAGACGGTAGCCAACACCAATGCAACTCCTGCTAATTTTTTCTTCATATTCATTCTATTTAAATAATTGATCTTCTTATTTATAATAAGAACAAATGCACCACAATTATTCCTCAAAAGAAAGATGATTTTAATGAAAAAAAGGCATTTATTCAATGCAGGAAGAAATTTTAGGTTTTCAACGTATAAGGGTTACGCCAGTTTATAAAGTTCATATCCTCCCAATGCCAGTACATAGGGCAGATTAAGAATAACGTCGGCATCCTTCTCCACCTCTTCGGGGTACTTTTGCAACAATTCGTTGAAAGGCATAATGAGAGGGTGTTGCAAGAAAACTTTATCTTTCACCTCGGCACGTCTCCAGCCAGCCACCGTACGCTCGGCATTCCATCGGTATTTCTCCATGCGCACCAACAGATACAAAACTTGAGACGGTAGATTCTCATTGAACATAGATACGGATATACGCGCCGGCGAACGGTCGCTCCGCTTAATACCGTAGCCTAACGTGCGACAAAACACACTATAGGCATCCAGTTGATAGCGGTTAGCCCAACGTAACGGCTCGCTCAATTTATTCCACAGATAGTGTGCCTGGTGATTCATCAAAATGAAGTCGGCAGAGTGGCTGCTATAAGATTCATACATCTTCTTCAACACCTCTTTCTGCTTGAGGCTTTCATCCGTATAGCAACAATCGTAGAGGTAATTCACATACAAAGCGAGTTTATCCTGCAAGATGTTTTTCTTCATCCCCCTATCTACCATGCCGAACACCTTGACATAACGATAACGCCCTTGCTCATCATCCACTATCGACGACAAATCGTTATTGAAATCCTGACGGATAAGTACACGACATTGATGCTGATAAACCTCATGCGGTAAATTGAGTCCTAATGAGAGACTCAAATCGGGATCATGCACACAAATAGCCACTGTAAGCATACAGTGTTTATTTTGTGCCCATTGTTGTAGACGGGTGCGCATAGCAGTACTACAAATGTCGTCATGGCAATATTCTACCTCAATATCGTCTATCTGACTCTCTATATAAGGAAATTGAGCTTTGAAGTAGTCTTTCTGTGACTCCATCTCTCGATCTACTAAAGTGATGCGGGTACGTATGCGTTCATCTGCCGGCAGACGGTCATCGTAATTGGCATAATGACAGATACGTAGTGCTTCAAGCAACAGCGAGCGTCCCATCCGGTTGAATCCCACAATAACCAGATGCACATAGTCTTGACTAGTAGCACTCCAGCTTCCATCAGGTTGTTGCGTTATGCTTATGGGGCGATAGTCTAGCGGATCATAATATCTTTCACTATCGGCAGCATAGAGACTCCATAGTTGCCGGGCCAGATTCTCGTGGAGGTTAAAGGGACGGAAAAAGATATTAGGTTTCCCCTCAATGCAAAACACCTCCGGCGGCAGATTCATTTTCTGTATGTTAGAGTACGAAGGGATGCTGTCGAACTGTACATACACAGGCATCACCTTGCCATCGGGGCATTTGCCACGCAAAGCACTCACCAAATGCACAATCGCTATATTTTTAGCATCGCGTCCGCAACGTTCTTCATCACCCAATACATACACTTCACTCGCGCTCACTATGTTCAACCGCTGAAGTTCTTCGACCGACTCAATGTTGCCAAAGTAAACAAGCACCTGCCGCTCTATTTCGATGGGCAAGGCAGACTGTATGCGATGGCGCACCGTTGCTGCCTCTATACCGCTCATCAGCAAGATACGTGCCGAAGGACATTCGTTATATAGTTCGCGTATCATATTGATAGATAGTTCATTGAAGCCTATCAATACATAGTGTTGAGTTATGTTGCGGTAAGTCATTCGCCCCGTGTTTACCACATCCACACGCCGCTCTATAATGTTGGAAATGGTAGAGATGAGCACACCGCCCAATAAAATGGATCCCGAAAAGCTAACAATTCCCAGCAATAGCCTGCTGGACCAAGCTGTCTCGTTCATTTGGTTACCAGGATCCACAAAGTTGTTGTACACCACCCAGAGCCTTTCGCCCCATTCCTCATGTCCATAAAATTGGATAGAGAAGAACATCACGATGATAAAGAAGATAGCCAGCACCGTAGCAATAGTAACGAGTAACAGGGTGAGCTGCGACTTGATACCCCCCGAAATGGTGCGATCCATATACTCTTGTGAGAATATCTTCTTGTAGTAGTTTATAAAACGGTTCATGCTTATAACTTATTGATGGCAAAACATACAGGTTCTGCCCATATTGTGTACATTTCGAGCTATTTGTCCTGATAATCGTATCATATCATGCACCAATACCATATAATCCGTATCAATGGGTTTTGGTTGACAGTCGTGTTTCATAAATAGAACATTTAGAGTTGTGTACAAATATAGTATTTTTCAACAAACCAGGTAGCTTTTCACTTAACTATTTTCAGCAGTGTACTTTACCTTGTCATCGTATGGCAGCATATAAAATGAAATTCACCAGTGCAAGAAGACATTAATCACAAGATAACAGCTATGGAACGAAATAAAATTCGTATAAAGATCGAGTAAGATATTCTACTTCCATAAAGTAATATCTCCATAACCTTTATTGTATTTAAGATTATTCAATGCATAGATTTAAGATTTTCTATGCAGAAAACTAGAATCTTTTATGCACTCGAGTAGTTGTCACGTTACAACGGGACAATGGTCACCTTATAGAATGACTAATGTCACTTTATAAGGTGATATTAGTCATTCTATAAGGTGACCATCTATCTCTGAAAGGATCAGGGCAGACGCATTATATTTTTTACTATCCCACTCCTGTTTTTATTCTATTTATATGATTGATTATTAACTTATTA
>NZ_JADMOU010000040.1:0-44710 GCF_015558905.1 Bacteroides sp. D55t1_190419_B8 | reverse complement strand
ACCACATGCCATCTTCCCAATGCCGCATCATACATTCGCGCTCCATAATCATACCAATCCAGTCCGCCTTTTCTATCCAGCTCTTTCCCGTTATATTTGTAGGGTTGAACGGATGAAGTTGAAGCAAACGTACCGCCAAACGGATAATAATGATTCACTTCTTCCACTGCTCCGGCTTGATCTGCAACGACCCGATTGTTACCCAGATGATCCTGTAAGCAATAATGATACTTATTATCATTCAAAGATACAAATCCGGCATCTGTCAATAAAGTCTTAGGAGTCCCATTTTCATAGATCACATTACCGCAATAATCGGTAGTAGTTGTATTTCCTGCGATACTATGTACAACACGTAGTTTTGTGCCTGCTGCATCATAAAGGTAAGAAATAGAGCTGCCATCTTCAAACTCTATACGGTTCGGTAAATTTAGGAAATTATATTGAATATCAACTATCTTTTTATCCAAATCTTTCAATAAATTGCCATTAGCATCATAAAAATACTCCGTACTTTGTTTTGTTCCGTCTTTAAAATCAAAATTATCACCAAAAGCGGAACCCGAAACAGAATCATCAACCCTTTTCAGTTGATTGCCATTCAAGGTGATGGCCAGATCATCTACTAATCCGTAACCATTGGCAGAAGTCTGTCCGTATCGTTTCAACCCCAGGATATTACCATTTTTGTCGTAACCCGTTATTTGCTCATTAAAGCGGTTGGCATTCAGAGAGAGCTTTTCTCCCTCACCGTAAGTGGCATTTTTTAGCCGGGATAACAGATCATATTCAAAACAATAGTTACGAACGTCCGTGTCTACGCCGGTCTTCCAACTCATACTACTGATATTTCCATTATAACAAGGTGTGCCGATACCATCCGTATAATATAGTTTCTGGGAGAATAACGGACTTTCGATAGAAGTCAGCCAACCCCGTAAGTTATAACGGTTGGTCAAAGTCAGTGAATGGGCTCCATTCCCTCTTTTGAAACTGGCGATACGCCCCAATTCATCGTAATTATACGTCAGAGTATCAGATGCCAAATCATTAACCAAACGAGCTTCTGTCAACAGTCGCCCGGCATGGTCATAAGTCTTGTGTTGAACAAGCGATATATTCTCCACTTTATCACTGGATGCTATGACATGGTCGCAGAAATCATACGCCATGCTCTGAACATGCACCTTGCCATTTATATCAGTACTGCGCACTTGCACCGGACGTTGATAATAATCATAATAGGTAGTGGTGCAAAGCATTTGATCTGTACCGATAACCCGTATCATCATTCCGGTCTGCAAATTCTTGCAGTGAAGCGGTTCAGAGTCGTCTCCATATCGATGCCCGTAATCATCGCTATCTATATAATCCATTGCCGCAGTGAAGCGGGAGTTAGCCTTTTTATATTGATAGGTATCATAATATATCACCTTTTGAATATCCAGGCTATCCATCTTTAAATAACTACTAAAGAGATAACCATAATGGTTGTTTAGCCTATCCGGAGCAAATTCAACCGATTCAGAGATGTTGTATGGCATCTGACCTTTATAAATGCCTGTCACCACTTCTCTTCTCAACTTATCATAAAAAGTACATTTCCATTCATTCCTCTTGCGCATCTCCCCATCTCGAACTCTTAATAACTTTCCGTCCTTACTGAAATACATATCTATCCATTCCGCACCGGGAAGTTTCTTACCTTTATAATGATTGAGCTCATCATAGCGATATTGATAAGCATAAAGGTCTAACGCATCTTTCTGTCCGAGAGTATGTAAACTACTGACCGCCATCGGTGGAAGAACAAAAACCAGATTCCCGAAATCATCATATACCTGATAAGTATCGAGCGTGTCCGCACCACTGATGGTACGTGACAAAATGGTTTGTTCCAATTTATTCGTATAAGTAAGCGTAGGAAGCCCTGCTTCATCTTTCTTTTCTTCCACTACCAATTCTCCGGTTGCATAAAATCCTTTTTGAGACAGAACAGGATTATCTTTTTCTCCGCTCACCTCAAATAATCGAACCTGTGATGCTCCCGAATTCGTCTGATAAGAAACTTTTTCACTATGCCCCGTAGTATGCCAGTCCTTTCCCGGATTATATTTCTCGGTCAATCGGTTCAGGGGCGAACCGTCATAAAAAGATTTTCCACAAGCGTACTCATCATTATACAATTCAAGGATATGCTTTCTGAAATCGGATGATGAAACATAATTCCTCGAACCGGGACAAACTGCCGGAAGCCATGAACAGCTATCACGACACATCCTGTCATACTCCTTTCTACTCACCAGACTGTTGAACGCAGGAGTCACACCATATTGTATTGTCTGTTCTGTCCTGCCAAACGGGTCAAGGTAATTTATTTCATGGGTGGCATGCAATGGACTTTGCAGATCCGAAGAAAAAGGAGTATTGGTAGTCGCTTTAATCGTTGATATATAGTTTTTCGTATCAGACCATTTTCCAATAGTTTTCTGACCTTTCACCTTTATATGTATAGTATTGAACCCTCCTTCCGTTGTAAAAAAGTAAGTTCCCGGCGACAGATTAAAAGCATCAAGGATAGTGAAAGGGTCTTCTCTCTTGACTTTTCGAAGCATGCGATGGGTTGAATCGTACAAAACAATACTATTCAGATAATCCTCCGATATAATAGATATATCCATTTCATCTTTTATGGCAAAACGATGATATACAATAGGATCGTAAGAATTAGGAAAAGCGAATGTTGGGGAATAATAAGAATTTTCATAATATAAACTATCCGAATAATTACCAGCCTCAAAAGGACATTTCCAATCAATTCCCGTATAATCTACGACTCCACTTACATTTAATTTGACTTTTCTATATATAGAATCCGGATAATAAACATGAATATAATGCTTACCTATTCCACATCTGGCATCCTTTATTTGTGGTAAGGAATCCTCATTCAACGGATATTCTTCACTGCTTGCAAATGCATAACCATGTTCGTCTTCCAATTCAATAACAGGTTTCATTCCCACATTTTCTTGAGGAGCTACACTTATCATATTTAAACTATCCAAACTAAATGTATGATATACATCTCCGCTGCTAAAAATCCCGGATCTTATATTTTGAGAAAAGTTTCTTGTAAAATGTCCTATATCAACAGAAGTATATTGATTAACTCCCACTGGGGACAAATAGATATTGGTTTCAAGTCTTTTGGTAGGATTTTTTTCATTATTTGACGCAATACTATAGAGCTCATATTCGCCTGGGTCTAAAACGTCATACAATACGGGAGAGTGGAGATGTACTTGTGTGAGATCTTCGTCAAAATTTAAATTAAATTTATCCTGATCACGAAGTACATCTTTTGCTCTATGACTATCATCACTAACTGATTTATTTCCGAATCTACCAGTAGTAGAATTAAATGGTCTATAAAAAAGGCGCAAAACGGTATAATCCGTATCAGTTCCCATCATATTGGCCATGAGCAAAGTAGAGCGATTCTGTATGGTAAAAGTATAGATAACGTAATTATGAAGTTCGCCTTCATAGAAAATATAACGAGGAACATCACTAAAATGGGCGACTTTCGGCTCTTTATAAATATCTGCAAAATGTACTCTTTTATCACTAAACTGCGGAGCGCTATGACCGTTTACCGCCATTAGTGTGCAGAACAAAAAAAAGAAGAATATTAACTGCTTTTTCATGATTGATTTCTTATTTAGAATAATGATATTTATTGTATTCCATCAACTGGAGTGCTCCCTTGTCTCCCCTCCTGAATCTCTGTTTCAGGCGTCCTTGATCATCAAATCGGAAGAAAGAGATTCTTCCACTGGGTTCCGAAATATATTTCAGCCCTACCTGTTGCTTATAAGCAGAGATCGTAATCTGGGCATGAGGTAGAAGTGTACGCAATTGCTCCATTTTCTTCATATTAGGTTCACTCTCTTCTGAAAGAAGTTCCGGTTTTCCTCCTAAAGCAGATTTAACCTTATCATAAGTACTTCCTTTTATTTCAGCTATCGGATATTTACCGTGATACGACCATAGATAAATTGTGGTATTATCATAAAGCCCCCTTAAGGTTACAACATTCCCATATTTATCATAGTTATCATAAGCTTCAATAAAACGGTTCATACTGTTTGAATAATCTGTCAGATCTATATCTTCAGGTAATGTTTTTGCAAAGTTAGCACCACGAAGAACTCTTTTCTGAATACCTGCATTATTTGTCGGTTCATAAATAGCGTAAATAAAATCTACCATTCTCCGTTTCTCATCCTGTGGTTTCTTCAAATACTTTATGATGCCTATCGGTTCCTCTATTCTATTCGAACTAATTAAACTGTCCCAATATATATTAGATGGAAGATTGAACGATTCTCCCGGACGTACATACTTCAAATACACATGATCCCCATTACTATTGACAGTCTCTTTTTCTGTGACAAATCCTTTGGCATTATATTCATAATTATGAAGAATTTCCACTTCATTCTCATCCGTCAGTTTTTCCTGAATCAGCAGACAGGGGACAGTAAATATTTTACTCGCCAGAAAAGCTCCGGTATTGGTATTTATCGAAACTTCATAATCGGTAGTTTTATTTTCTACGTTATAATGATACTCTTCCTCTGCCACTTTATGATAGCGATTGTCATAAGTCTTTTTAAACAGCAGTTTCCCTCTGAAAGCAGAAAGGTCGTTGGGGGCATAGTTCAAAGCTTTGTCTAATATCTGGTAATAGCCGAAACTTCTATTAGTCATATTTCCATACGTTCTGACAGGGCATCCAAAAAGTTCCACATTATCAGGAACATCAGCTAATGAAGAAAAGTGGTAGTGGCAAAAACTTCCATCATCAAAAGTCTCTGTAACATCACTATAACCTATCAGATATTCGGATATATTACTTAGTCGCCCGATGCAGTTGCTACTGACTGAGTAAGCATGCAGATTTTTTATTTCTGTATGATCAAAAGAATCATAAACATACTGCATACTTTCTTGGGGCATATGATAGCGCGGCAATTCATTGATTCTTCCACTTTCTATTCCTGTCGTAGGATCAAGATAACTAAACGAACGTTGCCTATTCTTTCCAGTTACAGGATCATGCAATGTCAGATTCTTAACACGTACTCCACTTAAAGGAGTATCATAAGCCGCCGTATTAGAATCCCACGCAAAAGAGTCCGTTCTTTTAGTCTGGTAATATCTAAAACGGTTATATTCATAATCAATCGCCTCTTCCCCTTTCGTTGGATAAGTTATCCTTTGCAACATCGTACAACTTGCAACATTTGTATTGACAGCCTTTCTCTCTTCAAAATGACCGTCATTGAGAAACGTATCAACATTATCTATATTTTCATAGCCACCATTCCAAAATCCCCAATGGTCAATACTTGTAGTCAGTGGATCCGGCAGATCATTGCTCATATTATAATCAAAAGAGTAAATAGCAGGATTTTCACTTTGATCATACAAGGTCACGTTTTTCAGAAAGAAATACCGTCCCGATATCTGATAATCAAATTTGCATGATTTTATAACCTCCGGTTCTTTGGTCATTGTTATGCTTGAGAGATAGATCAAATCATTTCCATCCGAATCTCCGAAAAAATTGACAGGAAAAGTTTCAGTAATAAAGTTTATTTTCACATCATCGGTATTAATTGTTTTCAGAATAGGAGCATACACTTTATCTTCCATCAAAAAATGGTCAGTATTTATATCGTTTACACTCGATGATTCTGAAGGTTTAGTATATCCTTTACTATCAGGCTTATAATGTATCCATCGAATTCCACTCACATAAGAGTTAATAAAAAGATGATACTTATTCTTTTGCAGACGACTCTGGTATGAGAAGGTGATACGATGATTTTTTGTCTCATCCCGGATAGAGGTTAAATACCAGGAAGTAATCTGCACAGGTCTGCTTCTTAATTTACTGGGATTATTGGGTATGCTGTATTCTAAACATGAGACGTCTCCCCCAAAATAGTAGAGATAGCCATCCGGTGTCGTGATCTTGATGACAGAGGATTTAGGAGCATTCGTCGTGCTATAATCCTGAACGGTCATTTCACTCAAGTCAATCTTATATCCGCCTCCTGATATACATTTAGCATTTCCGTTATTGTCGATAATAAAACGTCCTTTATGCCGCCCGAAATTAAAATCGAAGATATCGGGAGCCATGTCGTATTCAGTTTCCGGATAAGGACGATTTTTCGTAGCATGGGGAATATTCAAATTGAGCAAATCCTCTTTGCTATACTGCTTGAACTGCCCATCACGGATGGCGGCCAACAGTCCACTCTTCTGTTCCTGACGAATATCATCAGGCTCCCCCATTACATTTCGTGTTATCGATCCACCCACATTCAATATCCAATTATTGCCAACCATCGATGGACGTCTGCCCGGCTTGAAACCATCGGAAATATACTTGATAGACATATCCAGCTCAAAAGCCGTATCCTTGTAATCGAACAACGGGATATCCAGATCAAGCAAACCATTATAATAGTTCACATTTGTGTTGCCATATTGCACAAATTCAGCTGTCTGTGGTGTGGCGAATCCCAGATTTTGAGGAGAAAAGTAGTACCCTTGAAAATCTGTCGGAATAAATCCCGAATCGCTTTGTGCATGTATATGTGTACCTATGCCCAACAACAGGGTAAAGCACAACATTTGTTTTATAAAATTTTTCTTTTCCATTTCTTTTTCTGATTTATTTCATGATTAGTAAAAAAAATAGAGAGAGGGTGAAAAAGATAGAAAACTTATACACCCTCTCTTCAAATGAACTAACTTCCTGTAGACTACAGATTCATCGCATTCGCACCAAATACGCCTGCTACTGCCGAAGCCACCGCGATGACTACCTTCAAAATAGTATCCCAAAGGGATCTTTTGACTGCCATAACTTTACACACCTCCTTTCCACGCTCTTTAGTTGACCACAGAGGACACAGAGGGCACAGAGGAATATTTATTTCCCTTCTCCGTATACGCTGCGGTGGTTTGTTTTTTTATACTAATTTTCCTCCGTGTCCTCTGTGTCCTCTGTGGTGAAACCTTCCGCTTTCACCTCAAAACACGGACACGCTTTGATCCATTCTTCCGGTTCTATTTCCCCGTTTCCGTTGCGGTCGGGACTTAAATCCCGGTGACCGCACACCCGGCTACCGGGGAAAGTCTCAAGCAATTGATGTACAAGCAAATGAAGTGTTGCCCGTTGTTCCGGTGTCCGCGTGTCCGCCGGACGACCATGACAGTCCAGCCCACCTTCATAGCAGATGCCTATCGAACAAGCGTTGAATCCTTTCACGTGCGCACCGATACGTTCAATCGGTCGGGTGATGTGCACCGTTCCGTCTTTGCGGATGTAGTAGTGATATCCTGTTCCGTTAAATCCACGCCGACGGTGTTGCGTTTCCAGATCATCCGGGGTGAGCGAACGGTCGGCACGGGTGGCGGAACAGTGAATCACGATCAAATCAATCTTTCTCATCATAGTGCCACTGTTTTTCTTATCAGTTGTAAGCATTATCTACGCTCTATGGCTCAAGCTGCCGGATCCGGAGCTTCACCACCGCCATCACCACTACCTCCACCGGAGTCTCCTCCTCCACCTTCTTCACCGGAATCTCCACCTTCGGTTTTCTTTTTCTTAGGTGCATCGAGGTCAAGGAACTCGATTTTCTCACCGGCACGGGTAGATGTCAGATTAGGACGGACGCTGCTGGAAGGACGGAAATTGATATTCACGCTCCTGATGTTCTTCATCGTACACTCTTCTTTCGTATCCGCCCCCAGTGTGGTAGCGGAAAGACTGAATACACCGAAGTCGCGGATATTGACGGACTTACCGTCGAACAACGCTGCACGCATCGCTTCAACAAGATTGGTTAGCACACTCTGGATATCGCCCAGCGACAAGGAACTTTTCTCTTTCATCGTGTAAGCGAGTTTATCCAGGTCTACACTCTGTCCCTGCGTCACAAGTTGTGGGTGATACTTCACCACCCCATCAACCTCTCTCGGATCTTTACGACCCATTCTTTTAAATGGTATTGCCATGATAAATTAAAAATTGAGAATTAAAAATTAAAAAATAAATGTTACAGATTGCGGTTAGCGCAATGGTATCGGAAGAGAGGAACGAGCTCTGTTTCTTTTCTTTCGATACCTCAAAGGTAGTGTATTACAGGGGAATGGAATGACGTACTTTGTCTCCGATTGGCTTACTTCGTCTTACTTTCATTTAGAATGTATTTACTTTCATTCAGAGTGATTTTATTTTACTTATACATTTGGAGTTCCTATGGATTTTTTGTATATTTGGAATACTATAAACATAATTCCCCGAAGATATGAAAGCTGAAACTGAAGAGGCGGCGGAAGAGCCGTTTGTCATACGTCCGTATTTGAAATCGGAGCTGGCGCATTTATATAATCCTTATGTACCGTTGGTGTATGCCATGCGGAAAATGAGGGAGTGGATCAGAAATAACAATGAACTATATGACGCAATGT
Organism: Bacteroides sp. D55t1_190419_B8; assembly: GCF_015558905.1. Lineage (NCBI taxonomy): Bacteria > Pseudomonadati > Bacteroidota > Bacteroidia > Bacteroidales > Bacteroidaceae > Bacteroides > Bacteroides sp. D55t1_190419_B8. The sequence goes on along the minus strand of NZ_JADMOU010000040.1, from coordinate 36,148 downwards.
ATAGTGGCGGTGAAGGAAAAAACGACCACGCTTACAGCGCAAGGCAGGTACGGCTCATTGTGAAGTATCTCGATGAGCCATGAATCTCTTTATGGCAAGTGCTGATTAGCTATAATGAAAATGAAATTAGCTATAATGAAATCGAGATTAGCTATAATGAAAATGAAAGCGGCTATAAGGGATTCTGTGCAACACACAGCATCTTGAGGATAAACAGGCCATATGAGTTTTCTTTATATAATAATGTCCACGTGCGCAGGCGCGGGAGAATATTCTTTTAGATAGAAAAAAGCGTGTATTTGAGGGTGAGGGGTTCACCCTCAAATACACGCTTTTTCCATCAAATAAAATCTATAAAGAGAATAAACAACATAAGTAAATGATAGGAACAAAATAAAATGTACCTTTGCGTCTTTTTAAAACAACATTTTTTAACAACATTGAAATAACACTTAAAATTATGAGAAAAAAGACATTTTTTCCGAAGGCTTCGTTTACCAGAACAAGCAGGCTATAACGCTCGAAAAAGGAGAATTTCCCCAAGTATCCCAGTTTATCACACAAACGCTTGACACCGTCAATAATTTGTATAACAACAGGATAGATGTAAGTCCGCGCGAACGCAAGAAGTATCTCCTTCCCTTTGTCCATCTCTGCTATGATCACGATTCTCCTTTTAACACTAAAGGTCCCAAATTCTTTGCACAATTGTTGTTTATGACTGTTAATTTCAAGAAATATGATGATTCGGACGAATCATTAAGCGTAGAAGAGATTGACTATGAGATACAAAGACTAAAAAGAACGCTTTTTGACGATTAACATTTAAGAGCCGACTGTTAAAAAACTGCTTTTTGAGTACCAAAAGCAGTTTTTTTTATCTACAGGAAAAGCCGTCCTTTGCAGTGTGTTAATATTGACACGACTTAAATTCATATCAACAAATCAAATGGAAAATATCGTAATAACCACATACAGAGGATTATCACTCGTATCAGGAAATATCAGCATCCGGCAACTGTTCGAATTTATCCGGGGAGATGTCTATCGGGACAGAATCCGGAGACTTCGGGAAGCAATGGAGGCAGGAGACACGGCGAAAGCAGACCGCATGAAGAAGCAACTGCCCTACCACACCATCACAGCCACTTACGTAAAGGAAAGACTGGCTTACAGCCTGGACAAGTATCAGGACATCATCACGGTAGACTGTGACGATATGCCGGCAGAAAAGCTCCCGGAATTCCGCCAACTGGCGAACGATTGCCCCGACACATTAGGAAGCTTCATCAGTCCCCGCATGCACGGGTTGAAAATCTTCGTCTACCTCACCGGCAAAGAGGCGGAAGCCTTACGTGCCGAACTGAACGCGCTGGGAACCGTCGACTTCCCTACCCTCGAACGATATCACCACCGAATGTACGCCCTGGCAAGCAGCAAATACGAAACACTGCTCAATACCAAAGTAGATACAAGCGGAAGCGATCCGGGACGCGGATTCTTCGTGTCGCATGATCCGGACGCTTTCTTCGCTCCCGAACGACTGGAAAACGTAAAGCCGCTGACCGTAAAAGTGACACTGCCCACCGAGGAAGAGTGCAAAAACAAGAAACGCAAAAATCCGGCAAAACGATCTCCCCTCCTTCCCGTGCAGGAGAACGCGTCGCCCATCGACCTGCAAGTGCAACTCGACTTCCGGAAAGCGCTGGAATACACCCAACGCAAAGAACGTCTGGAGACAGGCAACCGGGACAATTTCTTCTATTGTCTGGGCAACCAGTGTTACCGTCGGCATATCACGGAAGAGGAAGCCGTCAGTCTGGCACACAGCCATTTCGGCGAACTCCCCGATTTCGACCTCGAACTCCCCCTGCACAATGCTTACCAATATACCTCAAAGACTGACTGTGCGGAAGAAGAAGAGAAAACACCGAGAATCTGCCAGGTAATCAAATTTATGGATGAACACTACGAAATCAGGAGAAACGTAGTGAAAGAGCAAATCGAGTTCCGGAAACTAATACCCGGTGTTCCCCCCACAGAGCTGCCGCCTTTCAGCACACTTCGCGTAAAGGATGTCAACACATTCTATATCAACGCGCAGATGAAGAAGATATACGTCTCACAAGCTAATTTGAAAGCGCTGGTAGACTCGGACTATGCCAAGCCATTCAACCCATTTGTCCATTATTTCACCTCACTCGAGGCATGGGACGGGAAAACAGACCACATCGGGCAACTGACAAAAACAGTAAAAGCGGCAGATCAGGCTTTTTTTGAAGACAGTTTCCGCCGCTGGCTGGTGGGAATGGTGGCATGCGCCATCAATGACGAAGTGCAAAACCACCAGTTGATGTTACTCCACGGCGCACAGGGAAAAGGCAAGAGTACCTTTATCCGCCGTCTCCTCCCGCCGGAACTCAAGGATTATTATCGCAACGGCATGATTTATCCTGAAAACAAAGACCATCTCCTGCAAATGTCGTCCTGCCTGATCATCAACCTGGATGAGTTTGACACGCTCTCTCCCGCACGGATGCAGGAGTTGAAAAGTCTCATCACGCAAGATGTGATGAACGAACGGAAGGTTTACGACATCCAGAATTATACGTTCACCCGCCGCGCCTCGTTCATCGCCAGCACCAACAACCCGCACTGCCTGCCGGACATTGGTGAAAACAGGCGTATCCTGTTCAATACGCTTCTGAAAATAGACTATCACACGCCTGTCAACCATCAGGGGATATATGCACAAGCATACGCACTCTACCGGCAGGGATTCCAATATTGGTATGAGAACCAAGAGATTACGTTTCTCAACAACCGCAACGAGGCGTTCCGCCAAAAAGATCCGATGGAAGAGAATCTTTTCTTCTATTTCCGGGCTGCCAGGCCGAACGATATACAGGCGAAATGGTATCCTGCCTCCTACCTGCTGTCGGTATTAAGCGTGAACGGGCGCACACAGGCCAACGCACAGATGAAACAAATGCTGGTCACGGTACTGGAGAACAACCATTTCCACTCACGGAAGACCTCCAACAATGTCACAGAATATTGGGTGGTGGAGTATACACCCCAGGAACGTACAGAAAATTCAATACGACCGCAAGTTCCGGTTCAAAAAGGATTAGAGTTATAATCAATCTGCCAAGCAGCAGTTTTTCCATAAAATAACGGATAAACGGATAAATTAATGGCATTAACGATGTCACATTCATCCGTTTTCCGTATATTTGCTACGATATGAATTAAAGAAAGGAATCGCAATATGATGAAACAAATACCATACGGATTGACGGATTTCGGAGCCATCATCAAAGATAATTTCTATTATGTAGATAAAACCATGTTTATTGAAAAAATAGAGAAGCAACCCCGTTATCTGTTTCTGATCCGTCCCCGACGCTTTGGAAAAAGCCTCACGCTGGCAATGCTGGAAGCTTATTATGACGTTCGTTACGCTGACCAGTTCGACGAATTGTTCGGCCAGCTGTATATCGGGCAACATCCTACACCGATACATAACCAGTTTCTCATCATGAGATTCAATTTCTCGGAGGTGAGTTCGAATATCAATGAGGTGGAGGAATCTTTCCGGCTGCATTGTTGCGGGAAGCTTAGACATTTTCTGCAAAAGTACGAACATCTATTGGGAAAGGAAATCTGGGATGTGCTGAATGCAGAGACGCTTGAAGAACCGGGAGCATTGCTATCCGCTATCAATTCGTATGCCACTCTCAAGGGAGACATCAAAATTTATCTCCTGATTGATGAATACGATAATTTCACGAATACCATTCTCTCGACTTACGGCACGGACTTATATCGGAAAGCGACGCATGGCGAGGGATATATCCGGAGATTCTTCAATGTAATCAAAGCCGCCACGACGGGAATGGGTTCTGCCCTCAATCGTCTGTTTATCACGGGAGTAAGTCCGGTAACGATGGACGACGTGACAAGCGGATTCAACATCGGCACGAATATCACAACCGATCCCTGGTTTAACGACCTTGTAGGTTTCAGCGAGAAGGAACTGCGCGAGATGCTGGCGTATTATAAGGAGCAAGGCGCTCTTTCCATGTCAATAGATGATGCGGTGGCAATGATGAAACCCAACTATGACAATTATTGCTTCAGCAAAAGTAAATTAGCGGATTGCATGTTCAACTCGGACATGGTGCTCTACTGCATGAAGTCATTGATATTGCACGGAGTTAAACCGGACGAGATTGTAGATCCGAATATCCGTACCGACTTTAATAAGCTTGCCTACCTCGTCCGTCTTGACCACGGACTGGGAGATAACTTCTCCGTCATCAAGGAGGTTGCGGAAAAGGGAGAAATAATAACCGATATCGTCACTCATTTCTCCGCACTGGAAATGACGGACGTGAGCAACTTTAAATCTTTGCTGTTCTATTTCGGACTGCTTTCTATTAAAGGGGTCGATATGATGGGGCGTCCTGTCCTGCACGTTCCCAATCTGGTGGTTCGCGAACAGCTATTCAATTTCCTGATTCAAGGATATGCCCGTCATGATATCTTCAAGCTCGACGTGAACCGGTTGCTTACACTGTTTGAGAATATGTCTTTCAAGGGAGAATGGAAACCGTTGTTCGAATTTGTAGCAGAGGCCATTCGGGAGCAGAGCCGCATTCGGGAATATATAGAAGGGGAAGCTCATATCAAAGGATTCCTCCTAGCCTATCTAAGTATGTTCCGCTATTATCAACTGTATCCGGAATATGAAATGAACAAGGGTTTTGCCGATTTCTTCTTTAAACCCAGTCCGGTGGTACCCGTATCTCCACCCTACACTTATCTGCTGGAAGTGAAGTATGCGAAAGCCGATGCACCGGAAAAGGAAATAAGGACGCTTGCCGATAATGCGCGGGAACAGCTGATTCGCTATAGCAAGGACGAATGCGTGGCGGAAGCTCGTGAGAAAGGGAAACTGAAACTGATTACGATCGTGTGGCGCAGCTGGGAATTGGTGCTGATGGAAGAGGTGTTATAGGGTTATTTGTCGCATGAAATGTGCGGGTGAGTCTTATTAATAAATATAATTGGATATAGAAAAGCATACCTAGTAGTATTTTTCGATTCCCCCAAATCCTTTTATCATTTTATTTTCCTTCGTTTTGTGGATGAAGTTGTTCAATCGCTTTTCAAATTCTTCCGGCCGTTTCCTTGCGGCTTCAATGTACGCAATTCGGATGCGCCTATACGCATCGGAAAATTGGAGGTAATTCTCCCATACTGTTTTATCCTCTTTCAGTTTTCCGATGATATCATTCGGAAAAACGAAAGGAGCTGACAATACTTTTCGTATATTATCTTCCCAATCAGGGTGAATCATTTGATGTTCCAGCAACCATTTCAGTCTCTCTTTGTTGGCTTGCGAATAGGAACTTTTAGGGTTTCTGGGCGTGAAATGCTGGATTTTATGTTCTTTGTCGAGCGCCTTTATAGTGCTGTCGATCCATCCGAAACAAAGGGCTTCTTCGACGGCGTCGTTGTATGTAACACTTTTTTCGCCCGAAGATTTGGAGGGGAATACAAACCAAACGTCACTGGCGGTTTCAAAGTTTTCCGCCAGCCATTTTCGCCAATCTCCTCTATTTTCAAAATATTTTATTTCCATAGTGCTAAAAAGAACAGCAACCCATTGTTGAGAATAGGTTGCTGTAAAAATAGGTTATTCATCAGACTTCATGTATGGGAGTCAGGGACCTTTATTCGTCCGGTCACTTATTTGTCTCCGTACATCTTCGCCCGCAATTCCTTAATATGGTCGGAAGTGATATATTCGTCATATTCCATCATCTTGTCGATGATACCGTTCGGTGTCAGTTCGATGATGCGGTTGGCAACGGTCTGGATAAATTCGTGGTCATGAGACGAGAAGAGGATATTTCCCCTGTACGTCTTCAGGTTGTTGTTGAATGCCTGAATAGATTCCAAGTCCAGATGGTTGGTCGGAGTGTCCAGAATGAGGCAGTTGGCATTGCGCAGCTGCATACGGGCAATCATACAACGCATCTTTTCACCTCCGGAGAGTACGCTTACTTTCTTCAGCACCTCTTCGCCGGAGAAAAGCATACGGCCGAGGAAGCCTTTCATATATACCTCGTTGCCTTCTCCAAACTGGCTCAACCAGTCTACCAGATTCAGGTCGGAATTGAAGAAGTCGGTGTTATCCAGCGGCAGGTAAGCAGTGGTGATGGTTACCCCCCAGTTGAAGGTCCCTGCATCCGGTTTCATGTTTCCGTTGATAATTTCGAAGAAAGCAGTCATCGCGCGCGGATTGCGTGACAGGAATACCACCTTGTCACCTTTCTCTACATTGAAGTTCACATCGTTGAAGAGCACTACGCCTTCTTCCGTCTTCTTGCTCAATCCGGACACTTCCAGAATCTGGTTGCCCGGCTCGCGTTCGGGAGTGAAGATGATGCCCGGATACTTACGTGAAGAAGGTTTGATTTCTTCTACATTCAGTTTCTCCAACATCTTCTTACGGCTCGTTGTCTGCTTGCTCTTCGCTACGTTCGCGCTGAAACGGCGGATAAATTCTTCGAGCTCTTTCTTCTTCTCTTCAGCCTTCGCCTTCTGGTTCTGTTGCTGACGGAGAGCCAACTGGCTGGATTCGTACCAGAAACTATAGTTACCGGCAAACATATTGATTTTTCCGTAGTCGATGTCTACGGTGTGCGTACATACAGAGTCGAGGAAGTGACGGTCGTGGCTTACCACCAATACGGTATGCTCGAAGTTGGCAAGATATTCTTCCAACCAAGTCACTGTTTCCATATCCAAGTCATTGGTAGGCTCATCGAGCAAGAGGTTGTCCGGATTTCCGTACAATGCTTGCGCCAGCATGACACGCACTTTTTCCTTACCACTCAATTCACCCATCAATATGTAATGCTTATCTTCTTTCACGCCCAGTCCGCTCAACAGCATGGCTGCGTCGCTTTCCGCATTCCATCCGTCCAACTCGGCAAATTTTTCTTCCAATTCGGACACTTTCAGTCCGTCTTCGTCTGTGAAATCTTCTTTTGCATACAATTCTTCGCGTTGCTTCATGATGTCCCACAACACGGTATGACCCATCATGACGGTATCCATGACGGTATATGAGTCCCACTTGAAGTGGTCCTGGCTCAACACCGAAAGACGTTCGCCCGGTCCGAGCGCAATCGTACCTGTTGTCGGGTCCAGATCTCCGTAAATCGTACGAAGAAACGTAGATTTTCCCGCACCGTTCGCACCGATAATACCATAACAATTACCACTCGTAAACTTCAGGTTTACGTCATTAAATAACACTCTTTTACCAAACTGAACCGATACGTTCGAAACTGTAATCATCTTATTATTTACTATTTTACTAGTTACTATTTACTATTTGAGCGTGCAAAGGTAGACATTTAAAATGAATTATGAGCTATCTGATATGTGCCAATCTGACATAAAAGTGTTACCTTTGCTGCGTTTTTTGGCAAAACGGCCAACTTGGCAAAGTTTTTGCAGACAAAATCTGTGACATCCGGTCAGTCCGGTATGTTTATAAGCGGTATCTTGCATAGATAACGTGTGTTTCTAAATAGTAAATAATAAAATAGTAAATACCAAGATGGATCCGAAAGAAAAAAAAGTGAAGGAAGAGGAACTGAATGTGGAGGAAACTCAAAATCCTGCGGAAGACCAACCGCAAAACGAACAAACGGAGGAGTCTGCTCCGCTGACTCATGAAGAGGAGTTGGAAAAGGAACTGGAAAAAGCTCAAGAAGAGATTGAAGAGCAAAAGGATAAATATCTGCGCCTGTCTGCCGAGTTCGACAATTATCGTAAACGCACTTTAAAGGAGAAGGCCGAACTGATCCTGAACGGTGGCGAGAAGAGCCTTGGCAGTATTCTTCCGGTAGTGGACGACTTCGAACGTGCCATCAAGACGATGGAAACGGCAACGGATGTCAATGCCGTAAAGGAAGGGGTAGAATTGATTTACAATAAATTTATAGCTGTCTTGGCTCAAAATGGCGTGAAAGTCATCGAGACGAAAGACCAACCGTTGGATACTGATTACCATGAAGCCATCGCGGTAATCCCCGCACCGTCGGAAGCACAGAAAGGTAAGATTCTGGATTGTGTGCAAACGGGATATACACTGAACGACAAAGTGCTCCGCCACGCCAAAGTGGTAGTAGGGGAATAAGGATTGATTACGGATTATGAATGATGAAAAACGAGGGACTTCCCGCAATAATTCATCATCCATAACCCGTAATTCGTAATTCATCATTCATAATTTTAAAAGAAGCATGGCAGAAAAAAGAGATTATTACGAAGTATTGGAGGTGACGAAGACAGCCACAGTAGAGGAAATTAAGAAAGCGTACCGTAAGAAAGCAATCCAGTATCACCCTGACAAGAATCCGGGGGATAAGGAGGCTGAAGAGAAATTTAAGGAGGCGGCCGAGGCTTACGATGTGTTGAGTAACCCGGAAAAGCGTTCGCGTTACGATCAGTTCGGTCATGCGGGAGTGAGCGGTGCGGCAGGTAATGGCGGTCCGTTCGGTGGTTTCGGTGGCGAGGGGATGTCGATGGATGACATTTTCTCTATGTTTGGCGACATCTTCGGTGGCCGCGGCGGCGGTTTCGGGGGAGGCTTCGGAGGTTTCAGCGGATTTGGTGGCGGTGGCGGTTCACAGCAACGGCGGTATCGCGGCAGTGACCTTCGTGTGAAAGTGAAGCTGACGTTGAAGGAAATCTCTACCGGAGTAGAAAAGAAGTTTAAACTCAAAAAATATGTGCCGTGTGACCAGTGTCATGGCACGGGGGCCGAAGGTGATGGCGGTTCGGAAACTTGTCCTACTTGTAAGGGTAGCGGCTCGGTGATCCGTAACCAGCAGACTATTCTGGGCACTATGCAGACTCGCGTCACTTGTTCCACTTGTGGCGGTGAGGGTAAGATTATCAAGAACAAATGTAAGAAGTGTGGTGGCGACGGAATCATTTACGGTGAAGAAGTGGTGTCGGTGAAAATCCCTGCCGGAGTGGCAGAGGGTATGCAGCTCTCTATGGGTGGCAAAGGAAATGCCGGCAAACACAACGGTGTGGCAGGCGACTTGCTGATTCTCGTAGAGGAAGAACCGCATCAGGACTTGATTCGCGACGAGAATGATTTGATTTATAATCTGTTGCTTAGTTTCCCGACTGCAGCTCTGGGTGGAGCCGTGGAAATTCCGACTATCGACGGCAAAGTGAAAGTGAAGATTGATTCGGGTACTCAACCGGGTAAAGTACTTCGTTTGCGCGGCAAGGGATTGCCGAATGTGAACGGGTACGGAACGGGGGATTTGCTCGTCAATATCAGTATCTATGTGCCGGAAGCGCTCAATAAAGAGGAAAAGAGCACGCTCGAAAAGATGGAGGCTTCGGACAATTTCAAACCTAACACGTCGGTGAAGGAGAAGATTTTCAAGAAGTTCAAGAGTTTCTTCGACTAATTTTTTGCTATGAGTATGGGTACATAATTAGTTTATATAGTAATTTAGGCACGGATTACACGGATTTCACGGTTTTTAGTGTTGTCATTACTGAAAAACAACCGCGTTAATCCGTGAAATCCGTGCCTAAAAAAGATAGAAATTTATTAGTGACAAGTACTTAACATATAAAAGTGAGCTGCAATCTTTATTTGTAGCTCACTTCTGTTTTTGGGCTTATCCTTCCTTTTTCACTCTGTTCGGTTAAATAAGTCGATAAAGAATTGTCTTTTTAAAAAAAGGGCATATATTTGTGTAGCAAATAAATAGATACTAAATATAGACTTCAAGTATGGCAGAACCTTTTAAGAATATGTATAACGAGCAATTTTTCGATCTATTTACGAAAGATTTGAAACTTGTTATCGATGATTTTGATGCTCACGGGTTTGTTTCTCAAGTTATGGATGATGAATGGGAAGGCAGGGAACTTAAACAGCGCTGCATACATATCACTACCATTCTGAAAAAGTTTTTGCCGGCAGACTACAAAGAGGCAATCGCTAAGATTCTTGAGTTGTTGGATCATGTAAAAAGTACGCGGCCTGATTTTTCGGTGATAGACGATACGAAGTTTGGATTGATGCTGGAGTATGGGGCGATTCTGGATAATTATGTCGAGCAATATGGGTTGGATGATTATGAAACGTCTGTCAAAGCGATAGAGAAAATCACGCAGTTCACAAGTTGCGAGTTTGTGACTCATCCTTTTATTATAAAATATCCGGATGAAATGATGAAGCAGATGTTGGTTTGGTCGAAACACGAGCATTGGGGAGTAAGGCGGCTTGCGTCAGAAGGTTGCCGTCCGCGTTTGCCTTGGGCGATGGCTTTGCCGAATCTGAAAAAAGATCCGACACCTATTATTCCTATTTTGGAGAATCTTAAAAATGATCCGGCAAGATTTGTACGGTTGAGTGTTGCCAATAATTTGAATGATATTGCAAAAGATAATCCGGAAATAGTCATTGATTTGGCAAAGAAATGGAAAGGTGAGTCGAAAGAGGTAGACTGGATTATAAAACACGGTTGCCGGACGCTCTTAAAGCAAGGGATTCCGGAGGTGATGGAGTTGTTTGGCTTTGATTCTATCAGAAATAATATTAGCGTGGAGGATTTTCAGATTTCAAGTCCTAAGGTTAAAGTCGGGGATTCGTTGGAGTTTGGTTTTAACTTGTTGAATCATAGCAATAAGACGATCAAAATACGGCTTGAATATGGTATTTATTACCAAAAAGCAAATGGAACGCTGACGAAGAAAGTTCATAAAATCAGTGAAAAAGAATATACCGGAAATTCTACCACACGAATAACGCGAAAGCACTCTTTCCGTGTGGTTACGACGAGAAAATTCCATCTCGGGCTTCATCAAATTGCTATAATAATCAATGGGAGTGAATTTGAAAAATATGATTTCGATTTGATTGAGTAATTCGATTGCTGCAACAAATAATATAAATCCTCGATTCTCCGGATGAAAATCGAGGATTTTTTATTTTGATTACTACTATCTTCTTCCTAATACCCCGGATTCTGTTTCAACCTCTCATTCATCACCCGTATTTTCTCCGGTATAGGGAATACAGTTGTATATCCACTTGCTTCATCCGGCAGTTGCGGGCGGCTGCTGTAAGCTCTTGTAAACTTCCCGAAGCGGACTAAGTCCTGTCGTCTCCATCCTTCCCAAGCCAGTTCCAGCTGACGTTCGGCAAGGATATTCTCTAAAGTGGCAGTGCGGGGAGAAGCGTTGACACGGCTACGAACTTCATTGAGTTCTTCATCTCCGTTTGCTCCGTTCCGGACTTTCGCTTCACTTTTCATCAATAAAGCGTCTGCATAGCGGAACAATACAATGTCATTCTCCATCAACTTACCGTCTTTTGTGGCAGTCGGGTCGACTTCATACTTTTTCATGCGGGCTCCTGCGGTTTGTTCGTATGGGGTATCTGTTATATCCAGAGATACTTTCCAGGGCAGATATTCCAGTACCGTTCCATTATCCAGTTTGATTATGTTTCCTTTCAGGTCGTGGACAATTCCTGCAAAATAGCAAATATCAAAACGGGGATCTTGTTCCGCGGTTTCATAACCGAAAGTTTCGAGGGCTTCAATGGTGGCGCTGGGACCGTTCTCACCGCTTAGTCCGTAAGCCTTGGCGTGATTATAGTGGCGGGAACGGAAGAGATATTGCATCTGGTTGGTGTACAGAGTTTTGTTCATCGGGATAGTGAAGACATTCTCTACAGACGGTTCGTTGAATATGGAGAAATTCGTTTCGTATTCCGGTTCCAGTTTGTAGCCCATAGTCTTGAGTTGGTCACAGTAGTAGATGACTGTTTCCCAAGCATTGAGTTCGCTGCCGTTCACAATGAACTTTATATTTTTTCCATCCGGACGTTGTCCGTCCGTCCAATCATTGTCTGTATAAACTTCGGAGTTCAAAGCCAGTTTGGCCAGTAAGAAACTTACCACGGGGCGAGTGATACGACCATAGTAAGGGCCGGACTGGTTGCTATGTGCATCGCTCAACAAAGGAGCCGCCTCTTGCAATTCCTTGACAACAAAGTCAAAGACCGTTTTCCGTTCACTTTGCACTACATCTTTCATTGCTACGGAAGAGGATTGAACTAGCGGGATGCGTCCGAACAAATCCATCAGATAATAATAATACATAGCCCGCATGGCACGTACTTCAGCACGGTATGCCGGTAGTTCCGTAGCGGAATGAGTTTCGGCGAATTTGTCTATCCGCTCCAGTGATTTGTTACTTAACATGACGACTTTATAGAGATATTCCCATGTAGCCTGAATGGCATCATTCTCTATTCCCCAATCGTGCAGGTAAAGTCCTTGCCAAAAACCACCGTCATACCAGTCACCTCCACGGGTGGGGATAATGGCTTCGTCGGAAGTAAAGGTGTTCAGGTCGTAGACTCCCCTACCCGTTCCCTGCAATCCCTGACTATCACTATAACCGCCTACGTATGTATAAAGCGAAGCTACTGCATTGAGATATACTTCCGAGATCGTATTGTAAACGTCATCTTCGGGTAACTTATCTTTCGGATTTTCCTCCAAGAACTTATCACATGAGAATAAGCCCAGACACGCTATAAGAAGGAATACCAACACTTCCGAAGGACGTAAGATCTTCTTTGAAAACAGTTCCGCTATCCTTGAAAGCTGTTCTTCTTTCTGCAAAAAACGACTTTTATTTTTCATATATTGTTTCATCATCTCCTCCTCCATTAAAAGTTAATACTCAATCCCAATGTGTACGTCCGCGCCAACGGATATCCCCGTTTATCATCCACGCCTAAAGTGGAGTTCACCGTGGAACTGTTAATCATGGGTGAAAGTCCCGAATAACCGGAAATGGTTGCCAGGTTGTTGACTGTAAATGCCAGACGCAGGGAACGGACATATTTCTTCAGTTTCTGCACTTTCTCAATCGGCACGTTCCAACCCAGCGTCACATAGTCGAAGTTGACATAATCTCCCTTTTCCAACCAATAGTCGGTGGCGGTTTGATCCTTGATGTTCTGTTTCGGGGCTTTCTTCATTACGTTATAGTCGGGAAATATATTCATGTTCATATAGGTCAGGGAGGTTCCGTTGTAGATTTTATGTCCGAAAGCTCCGTTAATCTGCAAAGACAGGTCGAAACGCTTGTAGCGGAAACTGATGTTGGAGCCAAGAATCGTTTTAGGTACGGCTTGTCCTGCCACGTAGCGGTCTTCACCATCTTCAAGGCTGACACCTCCGCCATTCAGGTCGGCGATGCCATAGGTGTATCCACCGTTTCCATCGGATTCGAGTCCCGTACTGTGGGGAAGATAGAACACGCCCAACGGTTGACCCACCATCTGATATACGATGTGGTTGTATCCTCCGTGAAAGCCGGCTCCGTCGAGGCTGGCAAGACTTTTATATTCGGGGGCAGAAAGCATTTCGCCGTTGTACATACCGCTTAATGAGAGCAGTTTGTTGCGCTGGAAAGTGATATTGGCATTGATATTCAGTTCCATATCCTTCGTCTTCAAAGGGGTGATGCCGATGGCGATTTCCGTACCCCAGTTGCGCATGGAACCGATGTTGGCAAGCAAGGTGTTATAGGTGAAAGGCGGTACGCTTACGTTGTAAAGGTAAAGCATGTCTGTGGTTCGGGAGTTGTAATAGTTGGCGGAAAGCAGCAGGCGGTTGCCGAAAAGAGCTACGTCGATACCGGTATTAAAGGTATGTTTCACTTCCCATTTCAGGTCGGGATTTGTGTTCCGTAAGTCTCCTAAAGATACGACGGCGGAGTTTCCGACGGGGACTACACCGTTCGGCTTTACAAGGTTCAATGTAGTGTATGAGTCAATCCCGCTCTGATTACCTGCCAGACCGTAGCCGATACGGAATTTCAGATTGTCCACCATCGGCAACTGCTTCATAAATTCTTCTTCACTAATCACCCATGCGGCAGATGCGGAGGGGAAAAATCCCCATTTATGGTTCGCTCCGAATTTGGAGGAAGCATCTGTACGGGCGTTCAGCGTCAATATGTAGCGGTCGGCGTATGTATAGTTGAAACGTCCCATGAAGGATGCCAGACGGGGTTGGTCGTAGTATGAATTAGTGCCTTCCCACAAACGGAGTGCACCTGCCTGAAGATTATTATACCCGAATTTGTCGGTGCTGAAATTGCTTACTGTCGTATAATATCCCGTGTAGGTTTCTTTTTGAAGTTCGGCAAGTGCCAGCACGTCAAAGAAATGTTTTTTCCAGTTTTTCTTATAGGTCAGCATCATGTTGCCCAACAAGGATTCTCGCTTTTTGGTTCCTTTGTAAGCCTGACCGTTCGCCCAGACGGAGGTGGGGAGGTATTGCGAATTTTCCACGATATTATAGGTATAGGCGCCGAAGAGGTTTAGTTTCAGTCCTTCCAGCAGATTGAAAGTCAGACGGGCGTGCGTGCTGATGTGCGAAGTGGCATCATCATCCTGCACTTCCATCCATGCCAATGGATTGGTGATTTGGCTGGCGGTCGTTATTCCGTCCCAGGAATTGGTGACGGGGTCTTTATGGTTGGGATAGGTGGGATTGAATGTGGCTGCCGAATAGAACGTTTTCTGATAATCCACCAGATTATGATTCTTCTGAATGGAACCGAACATTCCCAGCTCGCAGTTCAGGAAGCCGTCGAACATCTGCTGATTCATGTTCATATTCGAAGTGAAGTTTTTCATGTCTTCATTCAGAATCACTCCCTGACGGTCCATGAAACCGAGGGAAACACGATAGCTGGATTCACTGGAACCACCATAAAAGGCGACGTGATGGTTTTGTTGCAGTCCTGTCTGTTCAATCTCTTTCTGAAAATCGGTGTTATTTCCTTTGTCCAGAATGGAAATGCCACGCTCCGAAGCCACACGACGGAATTCATCGCCGGACAGCATTTTCAGATTCTTGTAGACGGTGGAAACTCCGAAGCTACCGTTGTAGGCTACCTGTGTCCTGCCGCTCATTCCTTTTTTGGTGGTGACCTCAATCACACCGGAAGCTCCTCGTGAACCGTATTGTGCGGTTTCGGAAGCGTCTTTCAGAATGGTGAAGCTCTCAATATCCGTAGGGTAAATGGAGGTGAGCATACTCAAGTCGCCAAATACTCCGTCAACAATTATCAAAGGGTCGTTGCCACTGGTCAGTGAGGTGGTTCCCCGCAGGCGTACCGCATCCAAGGCTGCCGGACCGTTTGATCCGCGTTGGATGGTCAAACCCGGCACACGTCCGCGGATTGCTTCCAAAGGGTTCGTTATCTGGTCTTTATTCATCTGTGTCTCCGTAATCTTCTCTACGGAACCGGAGAGGTTTTTCAAACTTCCGGTGGCATATCCAACTGTTATCAATGAGTCTATGGGCGTGACGGGAATCTTCTGCGCCAAGGTGCTCTCGCACGGGATTACCAGAAGAAGAAGGCTGTAGAAAATGAGTCTAGCGTGTTGTACCATATTCTTAGTTTTTAAGGTAATAATACAAATATAACAATAAAAGAGGGAATCTGGTTGAGTAGATTCCCTCTTTTATTCATAAATGATATTGACAATGTCTATTTCACGATTATCTCATCCGTAAATATCCAGCCTCCGAGTTCGCTTCCGGCCTGTGCCTGATAACGTACGTATCTTCCTTTGGCTTCTCCCTGCCATGAAATATCCGTAAAACGGATGGGTGTTTCTTTACTTACTTCAAAGTGTTGTTTTTGCAGCTCCGTGAAGTTTATTCCATCATCGGAAATGGAAATAATCACTGTCTCCGGCAGGAATACTTCCGCGCCGACCACTTGCATAAAAGCGGCGGTAACGGAATGGATAGGGGTTTCTTTTTCCATATCAATCGTCACATCGAGACGATTGTCCGAGATAAATCCTTGCCATGAACCGTCACCATAAGTCCAGTCACCACGTATGCCGTCTGTCAGGGCTGTGTTGCCTTGTGCGGGATAATGGGGGCTGTAGGGGGAGTTATAGATCACTTTTTTACCGAGCGCCAAATGGCTGACTGGTTGAAGAGATTCGGGACGGCTGCCGATTTCTTTGCTCAAATCGAAAGGATGGTATCCTTTTTTCTGTAAATCGGCCACTGCTGACAGTGCACGGGTATGGAAATCGGACCATGACTTACGTTCCGGAGCCGACCAGGCTACTTCCGCCAATGCCAGTATACGAGGGTAAATCATATATTCCACGTGTTCGGGAGTGGGGATATATTCCACCCATAGGTTGCCCTGCACACCGTAGACTAACTTTGCCTGCTCCGCAGTTAAGGAAGCGGGAATAGGATCGTAGGCATATACTTTCTTCAATGGCAGGTAGCCGCCGATAGCTTCCGGCTGGGAGTATGGGGCGTCCTGATAGCTGTCCAGATAACAGTATGCACCCGGCGTCATGATGGCATGATGGCCGGAGGTGACGGCAGCGATACCACCCTCTTCTCCACGCCATGACATGACGGTTGCATTGGGCGCAATGCCTCCTTGCAGAATCTCGTCCCATCCCAAGAGACGGCGTCCGTGATTGTTGAGGAATTTTTCGATGCGGTGTATCAGATAGCTTTGCAGCTCGTCTACATTGGCCAGATGCTCGTCTTTCATTCTCTTCTGACATTTCGGACAGGTCTTCCAAGCCGATTTGCCGGCCTCATCACCTCCTACATGAATGTATTCGGAAGGGAAAAGTTCCATAACTTCCGTCAGTACATTCTCCAGAAAGGTGAAAGTTTCTTCATTGCCGACACAGAAATCGGAGTTCTTGTAAGGTTCTCCCGAACAGGATAGCTGCGGGTAGGCAGCCAGCACTTCTTCCGAATGGGAAGGCATTTCAATCTCCGGAATCACCGTGATATAGTGCTGACGGGCATATGCCAGTATTTCACGAATATCGTCCTGGGTGTAATAGCCTCCGGAAGCTCCGGGTTCATCGTAACGGAGGTATTTACGTCCGCCGTTCCACCATTTCTTCCAGGTGGGGTCTGTACGCCAAGCTGCAAAATCGGTCAGTAAAGGATATTTCTTAATTTCAAGCCGCCAGCCTGCCGCATCGGTCAGGTGCAGGTGCAAACGGTTGATTTTGTAATATGCCAATGCGTCTATCTGCTTCTTTATAAACTCTTTGGTAGAGAAATGGCGGGATACGTCCAGCATCAGTCCGCGGTAAGCAAAACGCGGGGTGTCTTCTATCTTGACAGAGGCTACGGAATAGCTGCCTGTGCCCGCCAGTTGCATCAGCTGTAACAGGGTTTGCATTCCATAGAATAATCCGGCTCCCGAAGTTGCCCGGATCTCAATTCGTTGAGGGGTGACGGAGAGTGTATAGCTTTCCGGTGATGGCAATTGGGGGGTCTTGGGGGTTATCAATAAGAAAAGCATCTGTTTCCTGTCTTTCATTCTCGCTTCTTTCAATTGAACAGGCAATGCTTTCAGGTAATTCTCCCAGAGTTCCGCTTCTCCACCTTGCAGGTTTGTATAAAGTCTAGTCTTTTCTGACAGTAAAAAAGAGCCCGTCCCCTGCTCCATTTTTAATGGGACAGGTACGACGGACTGTGCCAGAATGGGATGTGCATGGAAGCACATCCCCAATATCCATAAGAAAAGACAAACTTTAGAGTATTCTTTTCTTATATTCATTAATCAATTTTGATTTCGTCTACAAATAAAAATGCGTTTTTACCTTTTCCTCCATGCCATGCCGGAAGTGATTTCTCCGGTGAAGCAATGACTCTCACGTATTGGGTGGTCACAGGATCAAAGGTTAGTTTATGCTCAACGATTCCGTCTTTGTCTGTCTCTTTCATCTCCGGGTATTCTTCGGAAGCAATCTTTTTGAAGTTCTTGCCATCATCTGAAGTTTCTACGGACAGGTTTCTGGCATCAAATACCCAGTCTCCTTTTGCTACATTGGTAGAGATTGCCACGCTTGAGATTTCAGTAGGTTGCTGGAGGTCGATAGTCATATCCATGTCATTTCCGTTGAAAGCGATCCAACGACCTGACCTGTAGCTGCTATTTCCTTTCAGACCGTCTACCAAAGTGGAAGCTCCTTTGAACAGGTATTGTTCATTAATAGGCTGATTGGCTACAATCGGCTTCATGCTGGATTTGCTGAAATCAATCTTCTCCGTCACAGTCTTGCTTTCGCCGTTGGGACGGATGGCTTTAGCGGACAGGGTGACATTTTCCTTAATTTTCAATACTCCTTCGTAAACGGGGGAAGTGGCAGTAGGTTCTGTGCCGTCTAACGTATAGTAAATAGGAGCACCGTCGATGGTAGACAGGGTAACGTCCATTGTTCCTTCTGCCGGATTCGGGTCAAACTCGGCTTGTACGTCAAATACGTGTTTAGCGTAATTGTATCCTTCTGCATCGTACCACTTAATCAGTTGTGGAAGACGGGACAGGAAGTCGGCATAGTTTTTCTTTTCGGGGCTGGACCACTGAATTTCACACAAAGCAGCCCAACGAGGCAATACCATGTATTGTGCATGTGGGAAAGTAGCGATGTATTCTGTCCAGAGGTTGGCTTGCACTCCCTTGATGTATTTCTGTTCTTCGGGAGTAAGAGAAGCCGGCATCGGCTCGTAGCTATACACTCTTTCCATGGGCAGATAACCACCGATACCGAACGGTTCGTTTTCTACGTCTTTAGCTTGGTAGTAGTCGAAATACAGGTAGGTGTTCGGTGTCATGATGACATCGTGTTTCTGCTTCGCAGCTTCGATACCACCTTTCTCACCACGCCATGACATCACGGTAGCATTCGGAGCAAGTCCGCCTTCGAGGATTTCATCCCAACCGATGATTTGACGTCCATGGTCGTTCAGGAATTTCTCAATATGGTTGATGACAAAGCTCTGCAAACGTTCTTCTTTGCTGTGGTTCTGATCTGACTTCAGTCCCAATGCTTTGATACGTGCCTGGCATTTCGGACATTTTTCCCATCTTACTTTCGGACATTCGTCACCACCGACATGAATATATGGTGATGGGAAGATTTCAATCAATTCACCATAGACATCTTCCAGGAATTTCAAGACCTGGTCGTTTCCGGCGCATAGCACATCTTCGGATACACCCCATTGTCTCCATACTTCGTACGGACCACCGGTACAACCCAATTCAGGGTAAGCGGCAAGGGCAGCTTGCATGTGTCCCGGAAGGTCGATTTCGGGAACAACGGTGATGTAGCGTTCGGCTGCATAATCTACGATTTCTTTGGCTTGTTCCTGGGTGTAGAATCCACCGTAAGGTTTGCCGTCGTATTCGCCGGAGTTACGTCCGATGACTGTTTCTGTTCTGTTAGCACCGATTTCAGTCAGTTTCGGGTATTTTTTGATTTCCAGACGCCAGCCTTGATCGTCGGTGATATGCCAGTGGAGGCGGTTCATGTTATGCAAAGCCTGCATGTCGATGTAGGTCTTTATTTCGTCCACAGTAAAGAAATGACGGCTGGTATCGAAATGCGCGCCACGATAGCCAAAGCGGGGAGCGTCATTGATTTCTACGGCTGGCATGGCAATATCCGCACCGACAGCCACAGGCAATGATTTGCGCAGGGACTGGATGCCATAGAATACACCGGCTTCCGTAGGACCGGTAATCGTGATTCCGTCACCGGTAACTTTCATCTGGTAGGATTCCGGATTTTCATTCTCCGTACCTAATGCCAGTATGATTGCGTTTTTACCTTCTGTTCCGGCTTCAATGGCGAAATCTTTTCCGGTAGCCGTTTTCAGGTAGTCTGCCAGAAATTGTGCGTTGCGTTGCATCTTCTCGTTTCCTTCCGGATAGAGAATCTTCACACTGCTCTTCAGGATGAAGGGACTTCCTTGAGCGGTTACAATCTCTTGTGGCATGGGGATGATCTGGTAGTTGGCTTCCTGTTGCGCCGATTGGCAAGAGGCAAAAAGTCCTGCTAGTGCCAGACATCCGGTTAATTTAAAGAGTTGTTTCATAAACTAAAAAATTAGGTGTTAAGTTATTAATAGATTAATTATAAGTTTCACGAATATGTTTGATTGTCAAAGGCAGCT
This sequence comes from Bacteroides sp. D55t1_190419_B8, assembly GCF_015558905.1. Taxonomy (NCBI): domain Bacteria; kingdom Pseudomonadati; phylum Bacteroidota; class Bacteroidia; order Bacteroidales; family Bacteroidaceae; genus Bacteroides; species Bacteroides sp. D55t1_190419_B8. The sequence continues at coordinate 16,022 of NZ_JADMOU010000040.1, read as the reverse complement.
CCTCTCCTTTCTTTATTTGGGGAGAAGTGATGACGACCGTTTTACGTTCTCCGGGAAGAAGGTCGAAAAAGTTGTCGCTGAAACGGGCTCCCTGCAAAGGAATTTCAATAAAGACATCTTTTGCAAGAGTGGGAGAAAACAATGTCAGTTCACACATGCCGTCTTTCTGTTTCATCTTGCAGGAAACGGTTGTTTCAGGCAGAAGCAGGTCTTTTGTTTTTCTAAAGAAGTATACGGTTTCGGCAAGAGTATTTCCTGCCTTGTCTTTCAGGGTCAGTTGCATGAAACAGCGTTGCTGTTCTTCCGGCGATAGCCAGATATCGGGTTTTATACGGTACACACATTGGGAAGTGTTAGCCGGAACTGTCAATGTGTTGAGTCGTATCGGCTTGCCTTGTTTCTTTCCGTCAAAGTCTGTTACTTTCATTTCCAACATCAGGTGGTCTTTGGTGTCCGGACAGTCGGAAATCAGGTAGATATTGAGGCTGTCGTTCTGCCGGATAGGATTGATGAGGATTGGAGCAAAGGCTCGTTTGGCTTGGTAATGCAGGGCTTTCCAGTTACCGTAATAGTCGATGCTCGACCAGGATACTACCGGCCAGCTGTCATTCAGTTGCCAATACAGGGTACCCATACAGTAAGGACGGTTCCGGCGGTGTGCTTCCAGTCCGTGACGCATTCCTTGTCCTTGCAGCACTAGTCCGACATAGACAAAGTCTTCAAATTTTTCGGGGATGATATAGTCGCGCTCCATGTAGGTACGAATCAGGGCGTTGCCGATACTGCTTTTCTGATGAGCATTCATCACTTCCGATTCTATCTGATAATCTTCCGGAGCGGCGAAAGTGGAGATGGTCTTCATTTCCGGGAAGGACTGGAAACCGAATTCGCTCATGAAACGGGGCAGGTCTGTATCAAGTGACTCGAATGTTTTTTGACCATACCAGACTCCCCAGTTATGGCTGTCTCCTATCCCCCAGGATTCGGGACGTCCCCAGTTGGCAAAATATGGGGAGCTGTGTATGTAGAAACGGTCGGCATCCAGTTCCTTCACCTTGGCAGGAAGGAGCTGATGGAACAGTTTGTCGTAGCCTCGAAACATTTCCTGATAGATTTCGGGCGGGAAGTTCTTGTCGAATCCCCAATATTTTAAGGCTTCCAGTATTTCGTTATTGCCGCACCACATCGCCAGGGAAGCATGATTACGAAGGCGGCGGATGTTGTAGCAGGCTTCCGCCTCTACCCTTTTCAGGAAGGTGGGGTCGGACGGATAGGGAGTGCAGGCAAACATGAAGTCTTGCCACACCAGTATTCCGTTTTCATCTGCCAGGTCATAGAAGCGGTCATCTTCGTACGTCCCACCTCCCCATACACGAATGACATTCATGTTCGCTTCGCGGATGTCGCGGAATAAGGTTTGGTAGCGTTCGGTAGTGACGTTAGTCAAGAGTGCATCCTGGGGGATGTAATTGGCTCCTTTGGCAAACATCGGTACACCGTTTACTTCAAAATAGAAAGATTCTCCGTCTTTATCTTTTTCATTAACGAGGCGAACGGTACGCAGTCCTATCCGGTGCGATTGCTCGGCTACGACTTTATCTTCTACTATGATTTGAGCGGAGAAATCATACAGGGCGGGCTTTCCCCATCCATTCGGCATCCAACGTACGGGGGATGCCACTTCGGAAGGTATGGAAACATGATTGATTCCGGGCTGTAAGGTGATTGCCTGGCTGATGCTTTTTTCTGCACTTCCTTCGAATGAGGTATTGATTCTCACCTCTGCCTGAAGTGGGCGGGGGAGTATGTTGTTTATTTCTAACTCATTAGACAGGTTTGCGAGCTGGTCGGTCAGTGCGAGTTGCTTTACATGGTAGTCACTGATAGAAGCTGCGTCATAAAAACGGATGGTCACCGGACGCCAGATACCGCTGGTCACCATGCGGATTCCCCAATCCCAGCCATAGCTGTAAGGGGCTTTACGGGAGAATACGCTTAAATGTTTGTCGTGATGGTCGTTGTCTGCCGGATAGTTGAATCCGTTCGAGTTATATTGAGGCAGTGTCTGCCGGATGGGGGAATGAAAATAGATGTGAAGAAGGTTTTCTCCGATACGGAGTTGGGACTTGACGGGTATGGTATAACCGACAAACATGTTATCGGCTTTCAGCAACAGTGCCCCATTGAGGTATACATCGGCATACGTGTCAAGGCCTTCAAAAACCAATTGGGCGTCATCCCGTTTCAGTTGTTCGGGGGTAACTGTAAAAGCAGTCCGGTATTCCCAGTCTTCATTTTCCACCCACTGAATCTTTTGTTCATTGATGCCATAAAAAGGATCGGGTATTTGTTTATGGTAGATAAGGTCCTGATGAACGGTGCCCGGAACCTGTGCCGATTGCCACAGCTCTGTTCCTGCCTGGGAAAATTCCCAACCTGTATTTAGAACGACAACTTCGGAATTGTCATTGCTCTGTGCATATGCCATACTGCAACAGCATAGTAATCCACATGCTATTTGAGCCTTTTTTCCGATCAAATTAATCATCATAGTGGGGGCATTAGATATTAACGGATTCAAAGATATTGTTTTTTCAGCAAATTTCACTGATAATTTAACAAAATATGTTGTTTACATCTGTTATTCTTTTTATTATTCGACCGTTATCCTAATTATTTCAGAAGTACGGACGCCCGGCTTCAATTCTCCGTTTATGTTGTAATATGTTTTGTTCCATCCTACCAATGACGCTCCCGCACGTGCCGTTTGCGGTGTACGGGCAACTTCCTGCCATGTATTCTGATGGATGTCATATACTAATATCCGGTCATTGAATTTGTACCACTCGGCGGGATGGAGAAGATAGTCCTTTTCAGGGTGTCGAAGAGCAGCGAGGAATATATCCTTATTCACTCCACCGGTACAAAGAATCAGGTTTTCATTGATGGCAATGGCTGTCCCGCCACCCAAAGATATGGTTTCACCATTGTTTCCCGTCGGAGTGGCTATGCGAGTCCATTGCCGGGACGTGGATGAATAGCAATAGCCGTCAGTGGAAAGTGTGGCAGGATTGCCATCGGTGGAAGCGGCAAATCCGCCCCACAGGTAAATACGGGCTTCGCCATCCTTGTACTCCCCGGCACAGACGGGTTGCAGACGCGGTGCTCCGGGAAATTCGGGAAGTTGTTGCCAACCTGCCGCGGGATTGTTTAAGTCAAGGCAAAGAAAAGAGTTTGAAGGCTTTCCGTTTCTATTTGTTTTTTTTTCACTTCTATTTCCACCGGTGATAAAAAGTTGGCTACCGGCTAGTGTTCCGTACATATTGTCTAAGGCGTAGGGCAAATCGGGTAGAGTTTCCAGGAAGACTTTGCCTTTCTTTTCGTCCCACCGGATTTTGTAAACGCCGGTCAATGCGCCGTGGTCGTTCATTCCGCCTGCACAGATAATGCCGTCGGGACAAGATACGGAAACTCCGTATGCGGCAGGTGCAGGAAGCCCGCCTACTTTTTTCCAAAGAAGCAGCGTGTCGGGATTCATTTCCGCTACATAAATGCCTTGGTAGTATTTCTTTTTTCCACCTTCACTGGCAGGTGTTCCGGGAAAGTTACAGCCGCCGGCTATCAATAGCTTTCCGCTCAGGATTCCTGAATAGCAGGCAGAAACACCCGATTCAATACCTTTCTCTGATTTCGGGAATCCTTTCATTTTCTGCAAGTCAATGCTTTTGACGAACGACTCCGGTGCTTCGGCTTTGAAGGTAGAAGCAGGTAGCCCATCTTTATTTACCAGATTCGCCCGCGTGAAAGGCTGCCAGCCATACCGGACATATCGCGGATGCTTTACCTGTTCGCTATATACTTTTATCCGTCCCGTTTCTGCCCCGCAAGTTCTCCCCTCTTCCACTTCGGCAACTGCGGGGTAATAAACGCCATCCGTTTCGGCTACTTCAAACGTACACAAAGATTGACCGTCGGAACTTCTCAAGCCTTCGCCATAATCAAAGATTATATATACAGCGCCTTCCCGAAAATCGGCTTGGCGGAATAACGGGCCGGAAGGCAGTACATGGCACATTCCATACGTCTTGTTCAATGCCCAACGAGCCAAGCGTTCTCCCACCGGCTTCTTATTTCTGGGATGTACATCCAGTGAATCGCCCCAATCACTCGATACCGCCATACCCGTATTCAGTATTTCGTTCATCATCCTGCGCTGGCTGTCGCGGAACCACGGCCATGAAGGACGGGCAATACCGGAAAGTTGTACATAGTAGAAGGGCAGCGTCTCACTCCCCCAGTTTTTACGCCAACTGCCGATTAACAACTTAAAAAGTTTCTCGTGAGCTTCGTAATTATGAGCATTCGATTCTCCCTGATACCAGATAACACCCCTGACGGGATACTGCGCCAACGGACGGATGCCCGATTCGTACAGATAGCAAGGTTCGTAAGGGTGGCGCTGGAGTTTCTCTTCCGACTGTTTGATATTTAATGCAGCCCGTCCGCGCACCCAGTCTTGTATAAAATCATTATGCGTCCAATCTTTTAATATAGCCGGGAACTGGTATTCCAGTGTATTCCGATCAACCCACGATTCGGTAGGCGAACCACCGATAGCGTTACATATCAACCCCACCGGAACTTTCAAGCTATCCCGCAACATCTGGCCGAAATAATAAGCGATGGCCGAGAAACGGGCAGCATTGGCGGGAGTACAGATTGCCCATTCAGTATCTTTATAATATTGGAGATGATTCAGGGAATCAAGGACGGAAGCGTCCCATTGCACCGCGTCCGTGCGCCAGCGTGCTTTCATATCATACAGACGCAACTGTTCATCGGCGGCTTGGGGGATGTCTTTTTTGCCCGTAGTGGCCTGCCGCAACATAAATTCCATATTCGACTGACCGGAACACAGCCACACTTCCCCTGCCAGCACATTTGTATATTTCAAGATTCTTTGAGAAGTGGAGATGGTCAGCGTGTAAGGGCCACCGGCTTTCAACGGTGATAATTTCACCGACCATTTTCCGTCTAGTGCAGCCTTAGTAATCCACTGCTGACGGTCAATGCGGACTGTCACTTGTTCGCCCACATTCGCTGTCCCGTGAATCAGCAAGGGGGTATCGCGCTGGAGAACCATATTATCCGTGTAAAGCGGAGATAACTGCAAGCCGCCATAGTCTCCGGTGATGGCGGAATAAACTGTTTGCGCCATTATCGCAGCCCCTTCGGCAGTAGGGTGAACGGCGTCCGGGAGCAAGGAAGGGTAAGGATAAAGCGGTTCGTGGAAATCTATTAACTGCACACCGGCATAACGTGCTACTGTTTCGATAGCTGTCTGTATCTCGCCGTGCCAGTCGCGGGTTCCCGAAAGGAAACGGTTGTGACGGTCGGCAATCGGAGTCATCCGGGCGATGATAATCCGGACATCGGGATTGGCCTTGCGGAATGTATCCATCAGATTCAAATAGTCTGTCACGAAAGAATCACGATAGTTGGGCCAGTCACGAGGGTCGGTGTCATTGATTCCCAGATGGATGACCACAATATCTCCTGCAAAATCCAATGCTTTGCGGTATTCTTCCTGTCGGGTATATGGACGATGTCCCTGATTGAGCAGGGTGGCGCCGGGCTTCCCGAAGTTTTCAACTTCATAATGCTCTCCCAACAATTTCTGTAACTGTACGGGGTAAGATTGCGTTGCACGGTCGGCCAGTCCGGTTCCATAGGTGATACTGTTTCCTACACAGGCCACTTTCATCCGTTGTTGCTGAGCAGGCAGTGCCCAACAAACGAACAGACAGACGGATAATATCAGAATCTTTTTCATTTATTTCTTTCCGGTATGTATTTCTTTTCAGTATGTATTTCTTTTCAGTACGTATTTCTTTTCGACTTTTCTTTTCTTCCGGCTTTTATTTCTTTCCGATGTAAGGTTTTACAATCTCCACCCATTTCCGATATCCTTTTCCGAGAAGATGCAGTCCGTCATTCGTGTAGGCAGTGTTCATCTTTCCGGTTTCCTCGTCTACAAAATGAGAGTACAAATCTATATAAGTCGCTCCTTCTTTTTCTGCCAGACGGACTAATCCTTTATTGATTTCGGGAATGACCTGCCAGCGCGATGTATGCCCTTTGAACATACCGTAATGGTCGGTCACCGGAAGAACACTTTGCAGATATAGCTTCGTCTTCGGCGAATCCGCCTTTATCTTCTGAGCAATCATGCCGATATGGGCTACAATGGTATCGGCAGAAGTTCCCCGGCTTACGTCGTTTATGCCAATCAGAAGAAATATCTTAGCCGGTTTACCTTTCAGGATAGCATCCAGACGGTCATATACTCCCATGCAGATATCACCGCTGATTCCGCGGTTCTTGATATGTTTGTTATGAAACAGCTCCGACCATTCGCCGCCGTTCGTGATACTGTTTCCTAAGAAGATAATGTCATTGGACGTGACAGGCAACTCTTCAAACAACGTGGCACGCTGGTAATAAAACGTAGAATATTTGCGTTCCTGCGCATGGCATGCCAAAGACAGGGTCAATATGACCGCTAAAAAAAAGTTCTTCTTCATGGCTATTCCTTTTATTTACTCATTAGTATATCTTTTTTTTCATTATAGCATATCTAGTTTTCATTATAGCATATTTGTTTTTCATTATAGCATATCCGTTTTTCATTATAGCATATCCAAATCAGCTCATGGCATATTCATAAATATCTCCCTTCTGATTGACAGGTCACTTTAGTGTTTTATCCGGTGAGTAAATGAGTCCGTCCACCGCCTTCTGCCCGTCGGGAGTGACAAAGACAGTGGTGAACATCCATTTCACCAACCGTACTTCGGGGGTAACGAACTTTCCTACCGGTAATTTCAGAAGTACTTTGTTCCATCCTTTTTGCAGATGCACTTCCAAAGGGGGACGCGCTACACAATTCTCGTTGCCTAAAGCTATTTCATTACTCTTAGTCCGGTGGGTAGCTGTCCAGACAGGCGGGATTATTTCCTTTTCATTTATCCAGATACGGCTTTCCTTATAGTCCCATTTTCCCTGCAAAGGGGGAAGGTCGGCTTCCGAACGTCCGTAATTCTGAAATTCAGCCCACAGGCCTACTGTCTGTTCTTTCGGCGAATAAACATAGGTATAGGCATAAGCTGTATGGTTCTCTTCCGGTTCTTTATAAAATCCGGGGATAAGCGTGCCCCACACATGACGGAGATAGATTCCGGCACCAATAGCGGGACGTACCCGGTAGGTCTTTCCTTCATAGCTGTAACTATCCTGCAAGGCTTCTTCCGGCGGGAAGACCTTTGCCAAATCTCCTTCATTTGGAAAAGCGTCCGTAATGTTCCATTTCACATTTGTCTGACGGACATAGGCAAAGGGATAACCGGCAAAGGTATGTTCCTTATGCCACAACAGACGGCGCTCAAAATCGGCGAAGTTCCTGAACAGCTCCGATTGCTCGTCGGTGGGAAGCAGCGTTCCGTTCTTATCAAAATATTCCGTTCCGCCGCCTTTCCAGGCACGTTCTGCCATAGCCAGCATGTTGGGATAGAAATTATTTTCAATAATCATCTCCCACTCGGTGCTGACCAACCGGTCATTCCAGATAGCCAGAATGGTTCCTGCAAGGTCATCGCTTCCTTGTTCCTTATTATATATACGGCTGTTGTACAATGCGATGATATCACCGAAGGTATCAAAATGGTTCAGATAATGGAAACGTGAATCAATGGCGGGAATACCTTCCTGCGCCTTTCCGCGGTAACTCCAAAGCTGGGTCATGTCTATTTCTCCGGGTTTGTAGTGCCAGCCCGGATTCCAGGAAATCACTTTCTTGCCTTTGGAACGTACGTAGGCCACCATTTCGGGTACAAAACGGGGATTGGTAAACTGCACTTCATCCGTGCCGATATGTAAATAAGGTACATCAAACGTTTCACAGACTTCATCCAACAGGAGTTTCAATATCTTCATCCCTTCGGGGCTTTGCATATCGTGGCGGAAGGTACGTATAAAGGCAGCGCTGTGTCCCGGCATATCTATTTCGGGAATCAACATCATGTGGTGTGCCTTACAGAATGCGACCAGTTCTTTGGCTTCTTCCAGCGTGTAATATTTGCCGGGCATCCGGGTGGTGTTTGCGCTATCGTTCAACATCGGGAATATCTTGCTTTCCAGACGCCAGGATTGATTCTCGGTCAGATGCCAGTGGAAGACGTTGATTTTGAACTTGGCAAGTACGGCGATTTCACGTTTGAGTTCTTCGAGTGAAATGTAACTCCGTCCTACATCCTGCATAAATCCACGAATACGGAAAGCAGGCCAGTCGATGATTTCTGCTCCCCGAATCTGTGTTTTCGAGTTTCTTGTCTCTGCCAGTTGCCTCAAAGTCTGCATGGCCCAATAAATGCCGCGTTCAGTCACGGCCTCAACGGTTATCCGCTTCTTTGTGATGTTCAGCCGGTAGGCTTCCTCCTGATTCATCGGTATTCCGGGGAGAGAAGGCAGCAGTTTCACATCAATGCTACCGGTCGCCTTGGGCGAGACAGTCCCTCCCATTTCAGAGACAAAAGCTTCCCACTCCTGCTGAAGCACAGGAGTGGAAAGCCGCACATTATTCACTTGAAACCAGGTATGAGAGGGGGTAAACTTTTGTGGCTGGGGGAGCAGGTGACAAGCACCTGCTTTTACCACTGAAATTGTGTATAAGTTAATTGTAAAATATATGAATAATATTAATTTGTTTTTCATGATTACAGGTCGTGTGTATATCTCTATTTTATTATATCCTTCAGCCGGACAGCCTGGAAAGTCATGTGGGCTACACTACTTTCATACAGTATGCCAACCGTCTCTTTATCAATCATCGTCAGACAAGAATATCCCCATCCTTCACCTTCGTCCAACATCACCTGATGTTCGGGCAGCCAAGTGATGCCACTGTCCAGACTGGCCTTGATTGTGATATGGTGACGGCCTTTTACCGTATTCGGATTGGAGAATAAGAGAATATCCTTATTTAATGCATTGTCTTTCGCTTTTACGCTAATCAGGCTTGCCATACAAACCGGTTCCTGCAAAGCTTTGCGGGAAGAGGGATGTTCCGTCCAAGTCTTACCGAAATCCTTAGTAGTGGAAACAGCACGGCTACCACCCCGGTTATCTCTCATATTCAGCATCAGTACGCCCGGTTCTACTTCCGCCACTTGGGCTTCTGTAGTATTGGTACGTGCATAGTTATGGATTTTCCATGTCTCGCCACGGTCTTTGCTATACATGATTCCCGCATTCGGAACACGGGTAGAGTCAATAAACTGAATCGGGAATACCAGTGTGCCATCCTGCATGGTGATACCGCGTCCAGGCCCTTGCAGTAGGAAATACCAGGAAGGGTCTTTCACCTGTTCTGTTATATTGATGGGCTTAGACCACGTTTTACCGTCATCCGTACTCTTTGACAACACTAACTGGGCTGTATGATTCATATCCATTCCCGGATAGGAGCTCCACCAGGCACGCTGATTACCCATTCCGTGTGTCCAGGCTGCCACTACCCATACTGTGTTGGTCTTGGTATCTACCAGAATCGAAGGGTCGCCGACACCATTCTGTGCAGCAGGCAGGTCGCCCGTTTCACCGAAAGCCAGAGGCAAACGCATTTTCTCCCAACTTTTGCCACCGTCTACGCTACGGCTCAAGCCTACGTCTACATGTTCCTGCAAATCAACGCTGCTATTGTAACGTACATCATATACACCCAGCAATGTCCCCTTATTGGTAGTTACCAATCCCGGAATGCGGAAGGCTGCCGAACCGTCGTCACCGGCATGACGTACTCCTACTCCTACCCTATGAGCTATATTTTCCGATGAAACGGAATGTACAAGGGCAGCTTTACCATCCACCTTGACTGTTACAATATCAACCGAAACCTTATTGAGCAAGGAAGCACCCAGCTTCATCTGCAAACTAATCCAGAAATAGTTGATTCCGGAGAAAAGTTTCTGGTCGGCTTTCAATGTAACTTTCCGCTTTGGGTTATCCACTTGCGATTTATGAACCGAATAGGAAGGATTTGCCGCCAATGTCTTCCCCGGCGTATGACTGGAAATATAGGACACGGGAGCAAAGAAATTCTTTCCATTATTCTGTCTGGCTTCCGTACCGCTATAATATAACTTGACAGACTGTATATCCGCCACATTCACATCTTTGCCAAAATTTAAAACCACTTCATCCAAAACACGACTCTCTTTTGCGTTCAAACGCAACATAAACAATACATTGTCTTGTCGTTCAATCAAAACTGGAATCTGAGTTTCACGCACAAATACAGTATCCGATGCAACTGACTGCAAAATCACACAGAAAGAAAAGATAATGGATAGAAATAGATTCTTTTTCATGGTATTATTTAAATGTTTCATGCTGCAAATATATAAAATTATAACGAATTTCCTCCATATTTAATAAAATAATTTATTATAAAACACACGATTAATAAACTATCTATTACAAAAGCGAGAACGCATATGCTAAACCACACATACGTCCTCTTGTTTTTATTCGATTATCAACCTGAAGTATTATTATTCTTCACCTTCTCCACTGGTGAGATAACCTTCAGTCTGCCCCAGCTCTCTATTATTGGTCAGTGTATTGGCATCAATCGGCCATAGCAGCCGCTTTTCATTTGCTGTAGAATATTTTGCCGTATAACCCAAAGTACGTATATCATACCAGCGTTTTCCTTCATACATCAATTCGCGCAAACGTTCTTTCAAGACTGCTTCAATAGGGTCATCATCACCTGCCACAAACGGATTGCCGGAATAAAATTCACCGCCTTTTTCATTCGGATAGGCCACCGTTGCTTTATTTGCCTCGAAATAGGTTTCACCGTATGCACGTCTACGAACAGTGTTAATTTCCGTAGCAATATCTTCACCTAACAAAGCTTTAGCCTCTGCAAGAAGTAACAAACAGTCTGCATAGCGATAAATAGGGTAATCATCTAACCATGCACGCTCTGAACCACCGGGCAACATTGTTCCTTGAAATTTATAAGGGATACAAGCCTTATATACCAAGTTTTCCCCCTCTTTCATATAAACAGCTTTCACAGAACCTGCTTTACGGGTATCGCCTTCACGGAATACCTTATTATAAAAATCTTTTTTAATCTGAAATCTTATCAAACCATTCAGTTCAGCATCTTTCGTTTCGGCAAAAGAAACTCCGTTCTCATCAAAATAACTGCCGGAAGTCATGTAAGCTTGCTGAGGGACAAGATTACCTCTAAAACTACCATTCCACATGTTATATTCATCACGTCCATTATGAATGGTGAAGATTATTTCTTTATTTTTCTTGTTCGCATAGGCGAAAACATTGGTAAAGTTGTCTTCCAAATCGATACCCGGACAATTATCCACTTCCTGCAAAGCCGTTTTAGCAGTACGGTAGTCGGCTTCACCACCACCCATCTGCTTGCCACTCCACAAGTATACTTCACCTTTCAACATTTTTGTAGCTCCCAACGACCAGTAATGTTTTCCATATTTGTAGGAATAATCACCATTAAATGCCGTCTCAGACGCAGTAATGTCTTCTTTGATATGGGCCATCACTTCCGTTGCCGGCGAAGCAGCCTTTTGGATATTTGCCAAATCAATGGTCGAACCACTGGTGTAAGTCAAATGCAGAATGACATCTCCCCATGAGCGGAGCAAGTGAAAGTAAAGAAAAGCACGCATCCCATAGGCCTCTCCCAAATAATATTTTTTGGTGGCTTCGGGCAGCAATCCAGTATCTTCCGTTTTGGCAATCATCAGATTTATCTGATTGATAACTCCGTACAAATTAGCAAAATTACTGAGCCCTACGTTCTCCCTGTTCAGCGAATTGGCGGGGAAGATTTCCATGCCCTGAGTTGCCTCACCACCGAACGGTGCATCACCATAGATATCAGCACGAGGTTCACCTAATATAAAGAAATTGTACGAACGCTCTCTGAGTTGTGCATGCAGACCAACGTTGAAAGCACTGAAATGCGTGTCACTCTTCCAATAGTTGGCATCGGTTATCGTACTTTCCGACTCCAGATCCAAAGAGTTACATCCTGTCAGGAAAGGCAGCAAAGCTGCACTTACCCATAAATATTTGAATATATTTTTCATAATTCTATTCCTTTTTAAGTCCTGTTAAATTAGAATGTTAGAGATAAACCGAACAAAAATGTTCTCGGAGTAGGATAACGTCCATTGTCAATACCACGACCATATGTAGTCGATACAGCTGGTTCAGGAGATACACCATCATATCCGGTGATATAGAATAAGTTCTGTCCGGTGACGTACACAGATGCTTCTGTCAAGTGCGCCTTGCTAATAAGCGATTTCGGCAACTGATAGCTCAATGTGATTTCGCGCAAAGCCAGATAATCACCCTTTTCATAATAACGGGAGCTGTTGTTGTCGGCTGCAGTAGAAGCATTATTCGAACGGGTAATATTCTTCTTTGCCAACTGGTCGGCATAGTAGAACTTCGTAAGGTCTGAGTTCGGATTTGCTTCGCTCCACATATCTTTCACATCCGTAATGATATTGAATTGCCCCTGATATTGTCCCAACGAACGCGCTTTCAAGTCATTGTATAAGGTGTGCCCCAAAGCATAGTCGAAACGGGCATAGAGTGACAGACCTTTATATCCGAATGTAGTAGAGAAACCACCCGTGACATTCGGGAAGATGTTACCCATTACGGAACGGTCGTAACCGTTAATAATATTATCACCGTTGATATCCTCCCAACAAGCGTCACCCGGCTCAATAGGTTGCCATCCCGAAGATTCCTTATAAGTCTTTCCGGTAGCGGGGTTGATCTGATCAGCCAGTCCGGGACCATACAAGTTGGCAACTTCATCCACACGTAAATTTGCGTGTTGCTTTACGTCATCCCAGTCTTTGAAAACATGCTGCTGTCTGTATCCAACCAGTTCTCCCAGTTTACCGCCTTCCTGACGACCGGCAATCCATTTGGTCGGAAACTTGCCATCAGCATCTACTTTACCAGCCGCTACTTCATAACCGCCTACGCGGTTGTTCTCAACATTGTTATAAGGTAATGAAATTATCTTGTTGGCAACAGAAGTGATATTCGCAGTCATATCCCATGTGAAACCACCCTTGTTGATGATATTTGCTTTCACTTCCGCTTCGAAACCGGAGTTGCGCAACGTACCCATATTCGTTACAATATCCGAGAATCCGGTATATCCAGGCAATGCTTGTTTGGTCAGCAAATCCTTTGTCCGACGGCTGTAGAAGTCGAGAATAAAAGAAAGTCTGTTCTGCAGGAATCCGATATCCAATCCCACCTCAAAGGTCTGACTCTGTTCCCACCGCAGGTTGGTATTGAGCAATTTTTTATTATAAAGAGCTGTCGCCCCACCATAAGTTTTAGCATCCACCTGTGCGTATTCTCCATAGACTTCATAATTTCCGATGCCATTTACATTACCATTCACACCATAACTGAGACGCGGTTTCAAATTAGAAACGATGTCGGACACTTTGGATTCTTTCCAAAAATCTTCTTCCATAATATTCCACCCTACAGATACTCCCGGGAAGAATCCCCAACGATTGTCTTTCAAACGAGAAATTCCGTCATAACGAGCTGTAAAAGACAACAGATATTTCATATTGTAGTTATAATTGACACGACCGAAACCAGAAAGAATGCGATAAGCCGTTTTTTCGGTACGAGTGAAAGTCCTTTCAGAACCAACATTCAAGGTCGGGACATCGTCCGTAGGAGAACCTTGTGTCTTAGCTTCAAAATCAAATTGATTGTAAGTATAATACTCTCCGCCAATCATTGCATCCAAATTATGCTTTTCGGCAAACGTCTTGGTATATGTCAATGAAGCATTAAGCTGAATCTGATTGTATTTTTGAATCCAAGCTTCCGCATTGCGAGTTGTATTGGGCGTAGAAGCTGTCTGTGTTTGATAGGCCTTGTCAAATTTTTCTCTCTGATACTGATAGTTCAATAAAGAAGCGTTTCCGTTCAAAACCAGTTCCTTTGGAAGAATATCCAACGTAAAGCCGATATTGTATGTGGCACGTGCTGTACTGTTCTTTTGGGTCAGCAAATCACGATAGTAAGCCGGATTACCATCCCCAGTGCCACCCCCTGAGGCAGGAGTTCCGTCTTCCATCCAAGGATTCCATGTAGGACGCTGCGAACGGGTACGATAAAAGAATTCATAAGTACCGATCCATAATTCCGGTCGGGTAGACCATACATAAGAAACACCGGCTTTGATATTTAATATCGGAAAAATCTTATACGATCCGTTAAACGATCCACTGAAACGTTTGAACCCCGTTCCTTTAATCATACCATCTTCATTATAGTACCCCAAGCTGCTCGCAAAGGTGCTTTTATCATTACCACCTGTAATATTAAGGTAATGGTCTTGCGTAATGGCACTGCTGCTAAATACCTCATCATCCAACAGCCCGTTGTAATCTCTAAATAAAATCTGCTTTCCGTCATAGTACGGGTCGTTCATTACAGACCATCCTTCATTCTGAAGATGAGCTGTTTCATGCGTCAAATAACGAATATCGTACAATGCATTCCCTACGCCATATCCAGCTTGTGCATCTACATTGTATGTGCCCATACGTCCATCCCTTGCCTGGTTGGTACGAAGCATACCCAAACGATTATAATAGATATAATCTTCCGCATTTACAAATTCATATCCCTTACGAGTGAAATTTTTGCCTATCTTGAACTTATAATTAACTGAAGTTTTTCCTTCCTTTCCACTTTTCGTTTCAATCAAGATAACACCACCGTTCGCGCGAGCCCCGTAAATAGCCGTAGAAGCCGCATCTTTCAAAATTTGGATAGATTCAATATCAGAAGGATTAACATCCGACATACTATTACGTACTATACCGTCCACAACAACCAAAGCATTACTGTTGTCACCAGTGATAGTCGCCCCACCACGTAATGTAATATCCGGATTCGTACCCGGTTGACCGGTAGTGTTTACCACCCGAAGCCCTGTTACAGATCCTTGCAAAGACTGCCCTGCATTGCTGAACGCTGCATTTTTCAAAACAGAGTTGTCCAGTTTTGAGATTGCAGTCGTCAACGTCGCACGTTTCTGAGAACCACCATAACCTGTAACCACCACTTCATCCAAAACTTCTGTGTCATCGTGTAAGATGACATTCAACGTTTGTCCGGCAAACTTAATTTCCTGCGTTTTATAACCGACAAATGATATTTGGATAATATCTCCGTTTTTCACATTGCCTAAGGTAAATTTACCATCAAGATCCGTAATGGTACCGTTCGTGGTACCTTTCACAATCACGGACGCACCAATAACGGCCTCACCCGCCTGATCAGTAACCACACCTGTAGCAGTTTTAGTCTGCGCCATAGCCCCTATCAAGCCAAATAAGCACAACATCAACAAAAAGATGTTTCTTTTCATAAGTATTACTTTTAGTTAATAAAAAAGGTTTGTTCACACTTCTCACCTAAGTTCGATTAGAACTTAAGTGATTTATATATTAGAATTACTTCTGCTTCATTGACAATTTTATTGTTAACTTTCAGCATCTATTTCTTAAGACGCTGCAAATATACAAATATTATTAATAACAGCAAATGAATTAATAAATTATTTTATTTACATATGCTGTTAAATATCATTTTGTTTAATAAATCACCTTGCTAATACGCTAAACAAATATTCATACATCAAGTAGATAATAGGTATTTCTTTTGAAGTTATTTTTTCATATTGCAATTATAATAGTCGAATTTGTATGAAGAAACCATAAGTATTTCCGGAAGATAAGTTCTAATCGAACTTAGGCATTTATCAGAAACGTAAGCACTCATTGTACGGCTATAATACCCACAAAGGTATTGTAGCCCACATTGAGTTGTATTTTTGATTAATAATT